>ONJV01000235.1 GCA_900318215.1 uncultured Veillonellaceae bacterium | reverse complement strand
CAAGATGCGGCTCGACGTCCACGGTATGCGTCTGCTGCCAGATGCGATCTTTCACGCTCTGCTTCGCTGTATAACCGATCTTCGTCCAGCCGTCATGCGCGGGGACGCCCGGCGTCGTGTAGGCGTAAATCATCGGGACGACGTTCGAGAACGACTTGATTTTCGTGTTGTCCATGTCAAGCCATCTCCTTCACGTTCTTCTCGATAAAAGCGATTTCCTTCTCGTCCAATCCATATTTCTTGTAGAGCTGCTGGTCGATGGAGCGAATCGGCTGCGACCAGTCAATATTCGACGATGACGTGAAATCCTGCATGGGTACCTTCTCCCACTTGCTGGGAGTGTTATCCTGAGTGATTTTCAAGATACCAAGCAATGTACGCGCAAATTTTGTCCGAATATATTTTGCGCAATTTTCAACTTCAGCCTTCGTTGAAAAATTTCCGATGCTCAAAAACGTTACCGTTGCTCCGTCGGCAGGACTTCCAAAGATAGAAGCAGGAAGGGTCTCGCCAAACTCACCCTTTCCCGTGGCTTTGGGAAGGAACAATTTGTATGCGTCAAGATTGGAAACATCCGTAACATAGGCTCGCTTGATATACTTCCAACAACGTTTTCCATTAGCGCGTCCGAGAATCCGAATGCAATCTGTTCCTGTCTCAGCTTCATCGGAATAAATTTCGGGGAACGTGTCAAATGTGTTTGATTGCAAATCGAAATCATGACCAGCGCTCGATCTTCCATTAAGCTCTGGATGTTCATCATAGAGCAATTTCGTATAGTGATACGCGAAGCTCGTAACGACGATTTCCATGATACTCTTGAAACCATCTGCGCTTGTTACTTTTCTCATGATGGTATTCAGCTCTTGATATTTCGAGAACGTTCCAATCGCGCCAAAATTTTTATCCGCGTCGCGATAAGTGACAGCTACACCGCCCTTGATGTCTGTATTCGGGAATATTTTTTCTGCATTCGGCTCGTAATGGAACACCTTGAAATGCTCATCATTCAGCATTTTTTTATTCCAAGGCTTCGGCGTATAACCAGCGTTGAAAAGGAATCTTGCCGGTGTGATCAGTTCTACCTTGCCAGCAACGCCAAAAACAGCTTCCATAAATTTATCGTAGACAGGTGTTTTGGTGTTGCTATCGCCTTCCATATCATCCTGATACGGCGGATTCCCGATGGCTACGTCGAACTTGAATTTTCCCATTTAGCAGAGCTCCTTTCTCCAGACCTGCATCAGATCCACTTCCCGGTACGCCGGCCGCTGCGGGGCCGGTTCTGCCGCTGCGAAGAGATCGACCTCGCTCGCCGCCGCATCCTCGTCGTGGAACATCGAATCGTACGTGAACGGCACGCGCAGCACGCGATGGCGGCGCTTTTCGTTTTGCCGCCACTCGCTGAACTCGATGAGCTCGCCCGCCGCATCCTTGTGCGTCAGCGTGTTCCCCTGCACGATGTTCGCTGCAATCACCGTCTCCACCGAGCGCAGGAGATCGGCATCCGTGTCGAGTGCGCGTCCCGTCTTTTCCTCGTAGCACTCCGCGAAGACGAGCAGCATATTCTCTCGCGCCTCGTTCAAATTGTCCGGCAGAAGCTCGATGCCGTAGATGCTCATGAGCGCCCAGAGCGCTTCATATTTCCAGTTGATCCCGCGCAGATTCTTCGCCGCCATCACGTGCGCGAGCTTCTGCCGCAGGATTTCCATGAGGAACGCCCCCACGCCCGCCGACGGCTCGAAGAACGTCGCATGCACATCCGCGAGCTTGGCCTTTATCGGCGGATTCGACAGCATCAGCTTCACCATCCAGTTTGGCGTGAAGACCTCTCCATGCTTCTGCACGCGCTCTTTCGACTTGATCAGTCGCTCGCGCAGTGTCTCACCTTCCGCCGCAACATTTTCCTGTTTGTTTTCCAACCTCTTGCCTCCGTCCCTTACAAACAGAAAACGCAGCTCCTCTCGCACAAACGAAAAAAGCTGCGCTCTTCCATTGATTACAGGCAGTCCTTGAGCAATTCCGGATGATCGATTGCCTTGACGATCAGACGGCGCAACACGCCCGTGTAGCCCGCACCAAGCATTTTTTTCGCCTTGTCAATCGTCTGCTGTGGGATGCGGATGGTGAGATTGCTTTTCCGCATGGAGGCGCGCTGGCTGCGCGCTATCGCCGCTACTTTTTTCAATTCTTCATCCGTGAGCGGCGGAATGTCATCATAATTAATCGGCAATTTGGAAGCTCGCTCCAAATCCGCAAGTTCTGCGGCCGTCGGTTTCTGTCCCTCATAAACAATCGCTTCATGAATTGCCATCGTAATACGCTCTCCTTTCTTTCGCGGTCGCATACCGAGCAGAAATCAATCGCACCGCATCGCCACGTTCTGTGTAAACAACAAAAACAATATTGTTGATCATTCCCAGCACCTTGTACCGATCTTCATCGTCGCTATGTTCTTCGTCAAACCATTCGATACGATATGGATCAGCAAAAACGAAGCGGGCTTCTTCCAAGGTAAATCCGTGCTTTTTCTTATTAAGCTCATTCTTTTCGTCGTCCCATTGAACGCGACGGCCTAAAAATTCTACTTCCATATTCTCATTATACCTTCAATGGCACGCAGGTGCAATACATATTGCATTGCCATTTTCTTTCAGAGATGCGCAGCGAGGAATGCTTCGAATTCTTCCTGCGGCATGGGCTTGCCGTAGAGGTAGCCCTGTCCGTGCTCGCAGCCGCAATCGATGAGCATCTGCTCCTGTTCTTCCGTCTCGATGCCTTCGCAGATGACGGTCATGCCGAGCGCGTGGCCGAGGTCGGTCATTCGCGCGAGCACGGAGCGCATGCGGTTGGAGTTCTCACTCGCAAGCAGCAGAGAGCGGTCGAGCTTCATGACATCGAGCGGCAGCGCGTCGAGCAGCGTCATGTCGCTGTAGCCCGTGCCGAAGTCGTCCATGTCGATGCGGAAGCCGAGCCGCTTGAGCTCCGTGACGACGGCGAGCGCGTTCTCGCGCTGCTCGCGGCCCGCGAGGTCGAACGCCGTCTCCGTGAGCTCGAGCTCGACGCCGTCCGTCGAGTAGATGCCGACGAGCTCCTTCATGCGCTGGAGGTAGCCTTTCTCCTGCATATGGAAGCGGCTCTGGTTCACGGAGATGGGAACGACGGGCAATCCTTGCGCGCGGCGTCCCTGCTGCAGCTTCATGACGTGGACGAGGTTGTAGAAATCGAGCTTCGTGATGAAGCCATTGCGCTCGAAGATTTTGCGGCGCTCCTCCGGCGGGAAGCCGACGGCCGCGATGCCCGCATGGATGGGCACATGGACGTTCATGTCGCCGACGCGGACGTATTCCTGCACTTCTTTCTGATGATGGACGGCCTCGATGAGGATGCCCTCGTCTTTCGCCTGCGCGAGGCAGAGCACATGGCCGGCGCTCGCATGGGACGCGCATGCCTTTGCCCACGAGACCTCGCTGAGCTCGGCCGTGAAGCGGCGGATCATGTCACTCACGACCTGCTGGCCATACGTGCCGACGATGGCATCGAGGTTCGCGATGCCGAAGACGA
>ONJV01000236.1 GCA_900318215.1 uncultured Veillonellaceae bacterium | reverse complement strand
TCCGTCTTTGCGATGCGCAAAAGCTCCGCCGCGCACTCGCGCACCTGCGAGACGCTGCCCGGCGCGCTCGCGATTTCGGGCCTCAGCATCGTCTGGATCGAGTCGATGACGAGGAGCTCCGGCTTCACGTTTTCGATGTGCGTCTTGATGGTGTCGAGATTCGTCTCGCTGACGACATAGAGTGTGTCCGCAATCGCATCGAGGCGGTCGGCGCGCATGCGCACCTGCCGCGTGCTCTCCTCGCCCGTCACATAGAGCACGCGCTTTTTCTGCCGCGCGACCGCCGCGCACGCCGCGAGCGTCAGGCTCGATTTGCCGACGCCCGGGTCGCCGACAATCAGCACCATCGAGCCCGGGATTACGCCGCCGCCCAAAACGCGGTCGAGCTCCGGCGACCCCGTCGAAAAGCGCGGCAAATCCTCTGTCACGACATCGCCAATCGGCTTCGGCGCCTCCGCATCGCCCAGCCCGAGCCGCACGCCGCCCGCATGGGGCCCCTTCGGCGTCTCGGCAACAACCTCCTCGACCATCGTATTCCAAGCCCCGCACCCCGGACACTTCCCGAGCCACTGCACCGTATCATACCCGCACTGCTGGCAGACATATCGCGTCTTCTTCTTCGCCAATGCATTCCCTCCATTTTTTGCTGTCACTCCAATAAAAATTCCCATTTCCCATGAGAACCATGATATACTGTACGAAGATAATACGCAAGATAATACGCATGTCGAAACTCCGACGGCAACGGCCGCATGACGCCCTCTGGAATCGCGGAGCAGGCAGCAAAAAGCGAGGATGCACTGACAGAATACGTCAAGCGCCTCCTCGCTGTCATGGAAAATGAACAGCTTCGATTCAACCAACCAAAGCAGTCTCTTTCATCAAGGCATTCTCCACCAACTTATTAATGGAAACATGTTCCTTTTTTGCCGCCACAGCCACACGACTATGCAATTCCGGCGAGATGCGGACCGTGAACGTCCCCGAATACGGTTTTTCCGGTTCGACGCCATCTTCCTTGCACCAAGCCAGATAGTCATCGACCGAGTCACGAAACGCCTGCTCGATTTCGTTGGCAGACTCCCCTTCAAACGTGATGACGTCCCGTGTGTTGATGACCTCGCCGTGAAAAATCTTGGCTTCGTCATCATATTCCACCATACCGATGTAGCCTTTATACTTCATCATGTTCCACAACCTCCTCTGTGATGCCTGCCGCTTGCAAAAATCTCCGCATGGACTTGACCGCACCTTTATCCGTCGTATCTTCAGGATGAGGGCGATGAAACACCGCTCGTACGCCATGAATCTTGATCCGCACGCGCGAGCCATTGCCCTCACTAATTTCCGCACCCAATGCCACCAGCATCGCCTCGATATCTGACCAAGGAATCCCAGACAAAAGCGGGTCATGCCACAGCTTGTCCCATGTTTTCAAATGCTTCTTGTTCATGTTTTTATGATACCATTTTTTGATACTACTTGCAATAACAAAAAGGAGACAGCCATCTTGATGCGCTGCCTCCTTTATTCTCACGCCATCACGTCAATGCCGCCGCCGACGAGGATTGCCTGCCCTGCTTCAAAGCTCATGGACAGCTCCAAGTCCGGCGTCTGGCGCATGTCATACTGCAATGCGTTCTCGACGTGCGCCTCGAAGTTCTCATACGCTGCTTCCTTGTACTGCGCAGGAACGGACGTACTGTTTTGGAGCGCCTGCTTGTAGACATCGCGCGCATCCTGCCCGTCTTCAAAAAGGAATCCCGTCTTCGTCTGCTGGGCGTCGCGAATGTCCAGCCCCGTCATGTCCGAAAAATCTTTCCATAGCGACCACTTCGCGAGCTGTGCCCGATCGTGCGTGCCTTTCCGCGAGCCATCGTAGAGCAGGTTGTAGAACAGGTTCTCGGAATTCTTTCCGCTGTTCAGCGCTTCCGTCATCTTCTGGAGCAAACTGCTGTCCGCATTGCCAGAGACAAGGGAAACGCCCAGACGGTTCGTCATGCCACTCACAGTGAACTGGAAGCGCGCACCACCAAGCGACGACAGATCGATGCCATTCTTCTGGAAGACATTGCTGATCTGCTTGCTCAGCATCTTCGCATTGAACTCCGGCGTATCCGAGCGCGTCGTGCTCACTTGCCCCTTCAAATGCGGGTCGTTGTAGACAGCCTGCCCGAGCGACAGGCTGCCGAACTCCGTCATCTGGATTTCGTTCGTTGCCATCGCCTCACGTTCTTCCCTGCTGTACTGCTGATAATCCCTGCCGAGCATATACTTCGCATTGACCGCGCTGCGCATGTCTTTGACATTGCTATAACGCGCACGATTTGCTGCGGCGACACCCGCATACGCTTCATACAGCGTGCGGCAGAGGTCGGCTCCGTACGATTCGCGGTTCAATGTGTGGTCATTGCTGGCGTTGACTTCTTCCTTCGACAAGTCCCTGTCATACCAATTTTCCATCGCCTTGCCATCCGGCGTCTCCACCCGGCTTTTCTGATGGTAGTAGTTGTACCATCCACGGCCGACGCGCTCGACTGTTTCCATGATGTTTACCTCCCTGTAGCAGAAACATATCCTCGGATGATGCCCATCCTGTAATGTGCATCATCCTTCTCTATCTGCTATATAGGCAAAATTCAAGAAAACTTAAGCGCTTTTGCAAAAAATTAACATTTTTTCTGAAGCCATCGCCGCACGAGCTTCACGCACCACCTTCCGAGCCAGACGAGCGCCCATAAAAGATTTGCCGCAAAGTTTTTGAGCTTTGCGGCAAATCCTTTGGGTGCCAGCTGGTTACGCCCCTGCACGGGGCACCTCGGCAGCTTTTGTTGCTTTCGATTCGTTTGTATCTGTCGGTTCCGGCCCTTTCGGCTCGGCTTTCTTGCGCGGCGTTGCTTTGGCGGCAGGCTTCTTCGCCTTCACGGCGAAATCAAGCCCTTCGCCTGTCTTCTTGACATAGATCGTGTCGCCCGCCTTGAACTTGCGGCCGAGCAGCTGCTCGGCGAGCGGGTCTTCGATGAGGCGCTGGATTGCGCGCTTGAGCGGGCGCGCACCATATTTGAAGTCCGTGCCCTGCTCGACGAGTTTGTTCTTCGCGGCCGGGCTGATCTCGAGTGCGAGCTTCTTCTCCTCGAGGCGGCTCTTGACGCCGCGCATGAGGATGTCGACAATCTTCGCGAGCTCGGCGCGGCCGAGCGGATGGAACACGATGAGCTCGTCGATGCGGTTGAGGAACTCCGGCTTAAAGATGCGTTTGACCTCTTCGAGCACGCGCTTCTTCGCGTCCTCGTGCTTGTCCTCCGCCGTCTCTTCCTTCGTCGCAAAGCCCATCGTCGGCGGCGCCTGCCGTAGGAAGCTCGCACCGGCATTCGACGTCATGATGATGACCGTGTTGCGGAAATCGACCGTGCGGCCCTGCCCGTCCGTCAAGCGGCCGTCCTCGAGCACCTGCAGCAGCAGGTTGAAGACATCGGGATGCGCTTTCTCGATTTCGTCCAAAAGGATGATGCTGTACGGCTTACGGCGCACGGCGTCCGTGAGCTGGCCGCCCTCTTC
>ONJV01000238.1 GCA_900318215.1 uncultured Veillonellaceae bacterium | reverse complement strand
CGTTGCGGATGAGGAGATTGATGTGGTCGAAAATCGCATGGTCGCCATAATGCCATGAAACATCCTCGAGCTCGGCCACGCGCTCGGCGCACTCGGGGGGCCTATGGAACGCGAAGTAGTTGAACGTCGCGTCCTCTGGCGGCAGCACGATGCGTTCGAGGCGGTCGAGCTGGCTCTGGCGGCCGCGCGCCTGCTTGCTCTTGATGCCCGCCTTGTAGCGGCGGATGTATTCTTCGGTCTTCTTGATGTGCTCCTGCTGCTTTTCATAGGCCGACTGCAGCGCGGCGCGGCGGTCGTTCTTGACGCGCATATAATAGGTATAATTTCCCTCGTAGCTCGTGACCTGGCCGCCGTCGAGCTCGAGGATGCGCGTCGCGACGCGGTCGAGGAAGAAGCGGTCATGGCTGATGATCAGCACGCCGCCATGGTAGCTCTGGAGGAAGTTTTCGAGCCATTCGATGCGCTCGATGTCGAGGTGGTTCGTCGGCTCGTCGAGGAACAGAAAGTCCGGCTCGCGCATGAGCGCTTTCGCGAGGCAGATGCGCGTCTTCTGGCCGCCCGAGAAATGCTGGACGTCTTTCTTGAAATCGTCTTCCGTGAAGCCGAGGCCGTACGCGATGCGGCGCAGGCGGCTCTCATAGTCGTAGCCGCCGAGGATTTCGAAGCGGTTCATGACGCGGCTGTAGTCATCGAGCAGTGCCGCGCCCTGCTCGCCTTCCGTGCCTTCCGTCTTCATGCGCTGTTCGAGCTCGGCCTTCTTCGCGCCGAGCGCGCGGATGTCGTCGAAGGCATGCTGGAACTCCTCGTAAAGCGTGCCGCCCGCGAAATCGGCCGTCTGCTCGACGTAGCCGATCGTATCGTTGCTGTCCCACTGGATGCTGCCCGCGTCGTATTCTTCCTGCCCCATGAGGATCTTCATGAGCGTCGACTTGCCCGCGCCATTCGCGCCGACAAAGCCGACCTTGTCGCCGCGCGCGACCTCGAACGAGACGTCCGTGAAAAGCTCGTCTATACCAAAGGACTTTGCAAGGTTCGTGACCTTTAACGTACCCAAAAATGCTGCTCCTATCTACCAAACTTCAGCCTCCCTCATTGAGGGAGGGGGACCGCGAAGCGGTGGTGGGAGTAGTAGGATGCTGGAAACTGACAAGAATGCCTGCGTCGCTAAAGACCTTCAGCAACGTTTCGCATGCTTGTTTGTCTCCAGCACCCAACTACTCCCCCAGCCTCACTTCGTTCGGCAGCCCCCTCTAGAGGGGGCCTGCTCTCGTAAGTTACTTTCTTCCCTTTTTCCCTGTCGCCCCATAATCCCTGCCGATGTTCACGACGGCCTGGTTGCTGCTGCCGCCGTCCATGATGACGCAGGGGAACGGCATGCCGTAGAAGACGTCCGTGTTGCGCGTCGAGGTCGTGATGCTCGTCGATTCCTTCGCATCCGTGCGGCCCGTCTCGACGCCCGAAATCTTGAAGCCCTTGCGCTTCAGGATGTCGGCAACTTCGGCGCCTGCGCCGTTGATGCCGCTCGAATTGATGACCATGACGGTGATTTCCGACGGCTTCATCGGCTCCGTCTCGTCTTTCTTTTCGTCGTCGCTGTCGGCCTCGTCGGCCTTCTTCTGCTCGGCGCCCTTTTCGACCTTGAGGCCCTTCGGCAGGTCTTTCTCGTAGGCCGTGGCCGCGTCCTCAGCCGCCGACTTCATCTCCGGCGTGAACTCGATGCCGATTTCCTCGGCGAGCATCTGGCGGCACGCGACGATGTCCGGAATCCAGTAGCTGATGTCCTCGTAGTACGCAGGCGAGCCCGGCACCATGTCGGCCGAGAGGCCCGCATCGTGGATGTCCTTGAGCCGCTGCGCGAAGTCGATCATCTCCGTGAGGCTCATGTCCGTCTTGACGGCGCCCGCGACCTCCTTGATGAGCTCGGGCAGACGCGGCAGGATATCCGGCGAGATGACTTTCGCGAGCACAGCCTTCATGAATTTCTGCTGCCGTCCGATGCGGCCGATGTCGCCCTCGCCGTCGCGGTAGCGCACATACTGGATGGCCTTCTTGCCGTCCATGTGCTGCTCGCCCGGATAAAGGTCGATGACGAGGCCGCCGTTGTCGTCCCACGGGTCTTCGTAGTGCATGCGCTTCTCGACCTTGATATCGACGCCGCCGATCGCGTCGATGATGCGCGAGAACGCCTTCGTGTTGATGATGATGTAATGATCCATCGGGACGCCGAGGAGCTTTTCCACCGACTTCATGCTGAGCTCGTGCCCGCCGAACGCGTAGGCATGGTTCGCCTTGTCATAGCCGTGCCCCTCGATGGCGATGCGCGTGTCGCGCGGCACGGAAAGCAGGGCGCCTTTGTCCGAATCTGTATCGATTGTCGCGACCATCAGCGTGTCGCTGCGGCCGACATCGTCCTCGCGCTGGTCGACGCCGAGAATCATGACATGCACGACATTCTCCGCCGTCATCTGTCCCGCTTCCGGCGTCGTGCCGCGCATGGCGCCCCGGAGCCCGAGATTGTTCCATGCATAGACGAGCCCTGCGGCAATCACGATGAGCGCGATGACCCACTTGACTCTTCCCCAACTGCGCTTCTGCCGGCGCGTGCTTCTCATCGGCCGTCCTCCGTTCTTCCGATTTCTTTCTAAAAATATCCGCTCTTAGAGCCTAACTGATTCAGTATACCATGAATGACGCGCCCGCGCCACAAAAAAGGCACGCTTCTTTTGCGCGGCCTGTAGGAAATTTATGTGTTTTTCACACAGAAAAGGAAGGATTTTCCTCCCCCTTTGGCGAATCTATGCGATGAAAGACTGAAACCGCGGCAGGGCGCATATCACTGCCGCATCGAGGAGGAAACATTCATGGAGAACGAGCCAAAGAAACTCAGGCTTCTCGTCTCGGACGATTCGAAGCTCTTACGAAAAAAATTGCGCGCAGAACTCGAGGCGCTCGGCTGCGAGGTCATCGAGGCAGAGAACGGCAAAGAGGCCATCATGAAAGACCTCAAGGACAAGCCCGACGGCATCATCCTCGACATCGTCATGCCAGAGGTCGGCGGCATCGAGGCGCTGCAGGTCATCAAAGAAGTGAGCCCGGACATCCCGGTCGTCATGCTCTCGTCCGCCGGCACGCCGCAGAAAATCATGAAGACGCTCAAGATGGGCGCCATCGACTTCATCCAGAAGCCTTACACCACGGAACAGATCACGAAAGCAGTGGAGAACATCCGCAGGAAGGCCGGCAAGAAATGAGTACGATCGAATACGCGCAACGCCTGCTGAATGCCGGCGAGCTTGAGGAAGCGGAGCTCGAGGGCATCCTGCAGGGTCGCGTGACCGAGCAAGCCCTTCGATCGCGCGGCAAGAAAGTCGATGTCGACACGCACCCCGCCAGGACCGCCATGCTCATGGCGACAAAGGCCGTCAAGGGCCTCGGCGAGGAGACGCGGTACTATGCCGACTTCGTCGAACTCTTCGTCGCATCCCTTGAGCGCTTCCTGCACCTGTCCTG
>ONJV01000241.1 GCA_900318215.1 uncultured Veillonellaceae bacterium | reverse complement strand
AAGACGCTACGTCGTCAAGCATACGGCTATCGTGATGATGAATATTTCTTCTTGAAACTCATTGACATGAGTCGCCATTAATATGTCGAGACTGGTTCACCCCACAGAAAAAATGATTGAGCCGAAAAGATGACGTCGGGCGAGACGGGCACGTTCACGTTCAAGAATGACGAAGGCAAGGACATGATCGCGTTCTACAGCACGGTCGATGCCTCTGGCTGGGGCGTTGCCGTCGTCGATTATGAGGACGAGGTCTTTGCGCCGGTCGGCAACACGCTCAAGATCATGATCGGCATTTCTCTCCTGATCCTGATTCTCATCACGGTCGGTGTCATCCTGACGGTCAACCGCATCATGCGTCCGCTCGCCGCGATGATGGACGAGATGCATCTCATGGCGACGGGCGATTTCCGCAACCGTCCGAACCGTGTGGCGGCCGACAACGAGCTCGGCGAGCTCGCGGCTGCGATGCGCGATATGCGTGGCAGCATGGCCGAGACCATCACGAAGGTCAGCGAGAGCAGCGAGACGCTCGCGGCGTCGGCCGAAGAGCTCAATGCTTCGACGGACCAGTCTGCACAGGCATCGAATCAGGTCGCGAACAGCATCGTCAAGGTCGCTGAGGGCACGAACGAGCAGCTCCGCGCCGTCGATGCGACGAAGCAGGCCGTTCACGAGCTCAGCACGATGGTGAAATCGGCCTCGCAGGATGCGAGCGCGGCGGCAAATCACGGCCGCGAAGCTGCCGACATCGCGCGCGACAGCGGCAAGACGCTCGACGAAGCCATCGAGCAGATCCGTCATATCGAAGCGACAACGGCACAGTCCGCTGAGACCGTCACGTCGCTTGGCGAGCGCTCGAAGAAGATTGGTGAGATTGTCGGCACGATTTCCGGCATCGCCGAGCAGACGAACCTCCTCGCGCTCAACGCCGCCATCGAGGCAGCGCGCGCCGGCGAGCATGGCCGCGGCTTTGCCGTCGTCGCTGATGAAGTCCGCAAGCTTGCCGAGTCGAGCCAGGAGGCCGCGCAGCAGATCGCGGGCCTCATCACGGCCACGACGAAGGAGACGCAGGAAGCCGTCGACGGCATGCAGCAGGGCAGCGAGGAAGTCAAGGTCGGCGCACAGAAGATCCTGACGATGGACGAGTCGTTCCGCCGCATCATCGAAATCGTCGAAGAGGTCTCGGGCCAGGTGCAGAACATCAGCGAAGTCGTCGCGAGCATGGACGCAGGCGCACAGGCCATCGTCCATCACGTCGATACGATCAGCCAGGAGAGCAGCAAGGCGGCCGAAGAAGCCGAGTCTGTCTCGGCCGCGACGGAGGAGCAGACGGCTTCCGTGCAGGAAATCGCGAACGCCAGCCACAGCCTCGCCAAGATGGCGACCGAGCTGCAGCAGAACGTGCAGAAATTCAAACTCTGAGATGTGTGCGAAGCAAGAAAATGTCTTGCAGAACACGAGAGAAACATATATAATGGTATCAGCGTAATAAAGATATGACTTTTTTAGAAAGCAGGCTGATACTATGAAGATCCTCGCCTTTGACATCGGCGGCAGCAGCGTAAAGTATGCCGTCATCGACGAAGCGGGAACCATCCTCACGAAGGACAAGAAGCCGACCCCTGAGACGAGGGACGGCTTCTTTGCGTTGGTCGGGGAGATTGCAGCGTCGTTTGCCGGACAGTATGTGTTCTCGGGGGCGGCGTTCAGCTTCCCCGGGGCCGTGGATGATGCGACGGGCGTCATCGGCGGTGCGAGCGCGATTCCGTACATCCATGATTTCCCGATGCGGCAGGAGCTCGAAGCACGCCTCGAACTGCCCATCGCGATGGAGAACGATGCAAACTGCGCGGCACTTGGCGAGTCGTGGCTCGGGGCTGGCAAAGGCCATGACGACATGGCGTTCCTCGTCATCGGCTCGGGCGTCGGCGGCGCCGTCGTCAAGGACAAGCGCATCCATCACGGCAGGCATCTTCATGGCGGCGAGTTCGGCTTCATGGTGGTCGGCGCAGATCACCACATCCTCAGCGAGACGGGCTCAACGCGCGCTGTCGCCGAGGCTGTAGCCGATGCGAAGGGCGTGCCGCATGACGAGATGGATGGCGAGAAAGCCTTCGCGCTTGCCGTGGGAGGCGATATGGACGCGCAAAACGCCGTCGATGCCATGCAGGAAGCATTGGCGCGTGCGGCCTACAACATCCAGTATTCCATCGACCCCGAAGTCATCGTGCTCGGCGGCGCCGTCAGCGAACGCCCGGGCTTTGCTGAAGCCATTCAGCAGAAGATTGACCAGTTGCTCAAAGATGTCGAAATCGCGCATGTCCGCCCCGTCGTCGCTGCCGCGCAGCATGGCAACGACGCGAATCTGCTCGGTGCTGTGCGGAACCTGCTCGACAAGCTGGAAGCAAAAAAGAAATGACAAATGGAAAGGACGACAGAAAAATGAAGCTCTATCCCATGAAACTCATCGCTCCACTCAAGGACTATCTCTGGGGCGGCACGCGCCTCAAGGAAGAATATGGAAAGAAGACCGACCTCGACATCGTCGCTGAGAGCTGGGAGCTCGCCTGCCACAAGGACGGCAAGAGCGTCATCGCGAATGGCGAAGCGAAGGGCAAGACGCTCGAGGACTGGCTGGCCGCACAGAAAAAGGATGTGCTCGGCACGCATGTGGAGAAATTCCCGTATTTCCCGCTGCTGATCAAGCTCATCGATGCGCGCGGCAACCTCTCGGTGCAGGTGCATCCTGACAACGAATATGCGCAGCGCGTCGAGGGCGAGTATGGCAAGACGGAGATGTGGTACATTGTCGATTGCGAGCCCGGCGCGAGCCTGCTTTACGGCTTCAAGGATAAGATCAGCAAGGAAGAATTCGAGCGCCGGATTCAGGACAACACGCTTCTCGATGTCTGCAACCGCGTGCCCGTCCACAAGGGCGATGTCTTCTTCATCGACAGCGGCACGCTCCATGCCATCGGCAAGGGCATCCTGATCTGCGAAATCCAGCAGAATTCGAACACGACGTACCGCATCTACGATTACGGCCGCGTCGGCAAGGATGGCAAGCCGCGCGAGCTCCACGTCGCAAAGGCGCTCGACGTCACGAATATCACATACAACTGGCTGCCGACCGACCTCGACACATCCAAGGACGGCGAGCACAACGGCGAGAACTACGTAGCCTACACCTTCTATCTCCGCAACGACGGCGAGGAAACGATCGACTACGACGCGGTGCTCGACGTCACGGGAGTAGCGAAGTCAGCCGACGAGGCGGTTCGCGTGATGGTCTACAAGAACGGCGAGCCGAGCATCTACGCTAAGGGCAAGTACGACGACCGCGAGCAGGCTGAGACCGACGCGACGAAGTTTGAGAGCGACACGGTAGTTATGAGCGCGAAGTCGACGGACTTCAAGGTCGGCGACGTTGATAAGTACACGGTCGTTATCTGGATCGAGGGCAACGACTCGGAGTGCATCG
>ONJV01000242.1 GCA_900318215.1 uncultured Veillonellaceae bacterium | reverse complement strand
GGAAAATCACATTCCGTTGCGTGGGCGAGGAGTTCGAGGATGATTTGAAGGAGATGGAAGAGTTTTGCCGATTCTGAGCCTAGATACATCGACGCAGGTTTCAAGCGTCGCGGTGCTGAAAGAGGGACGTCTCGCGGCGGAAATCACGATGCAGGCGAAGCTGACGCATTCGGAGACGCTGCTGCCGCACATCGAGCAGGCGCTCCGCATGGCGGGCGTGAAAAAGGAAGATCTGACGGGAATTGCCGTCAGCATCGGGCCGGGCTCGTTCACGGGGCTCCGCATCGGGCTCGCGGCCGCGAAGGCGATGAGCTATGCGCTGAGGATTCCGATTGTCGGCGTGCCGAGCCTTGAGGCGCTCGCACTTCATTACCGTATGCCAGGCGTGACGATTTTCTCGCTGATGGATGCGCAGAAGAAAAATGTCTACGTCGAGCAGCTCGCATGGCAGCGCGAGGGAAGCGACCTCGCGCTCGTGGTGCAGTCGCCTGTTGAAGTGCAGCCGCTTGCGGATGTGCTCGCCGAGGCGGGAAAGCTTGCGGCAGACGGCCGGACGGTCGTGCTCGTCGGCGACATCGTGCAGAAGCGGTTCGCGGGCAAGGATGGCCGGGCGACGGGCAAGATGCCGCTGCCCGATGGTGTGCTGCTGCCGCCGCCAGAGCTCGTGCTGCCGCGCGCTTCACATGTGGCCTGGCTCGGTGCCGAACGTCTTGCGAAGGGCGAAGCTGACAATGTCATGGACCTCGAGCCCATCTACATCCGGAAGAGCGAGGCGGAGCTGCTGTGGGCGAAGCATCATGCGGACGATGAGAATACGGTCGTCGATAATGAAAAGACGCTCGCCGCTGACGAGGCGCATGGCCGCCGCGAGGTATCAAAATGACGGCGGTGAAACTTTCGTTCCGCAAGATGGTGCCGGACGATGCCGATGCGGTCGCGCGGGTCGAGGAGGCCTGCTTTCCCGTGCCGTGGTCGCGCGAGTCGTTCTGGCGCGAGGCGTCAAATGAGAACACGTCGTACATCCTCGCCATCGACGAGGCGACGGGCGAGGTCGTCGGCTATGCGGGCTGCTGGATTCTCGCGGACGAAGCGCAGATCACGAACGTCGCGATCCTGCCAGCCTTTCGCGGATGCGGCGCGGGCACGCAGCTCATGGCCGCGAGCATCGCGGCGGCCGTTAAGCGCGGCGCAACGGCGATGACGCTCGAAGTGCGTCCGTCGAATGCGCCTGCGCTTGCGCTCTATCATCATTTTGATTTTGAGGAGGCGGGCCGGCGCAAAGGATACTACAGTGACAATGGCGAGGACGCCATCATCATGTGGAATACAAAGCTGGCTAAAACTTTTTCTCGCCATTCTCTAGATTTTCTAGGATTTGTTTCGTAAAATGGACATAGTTCCATTCAGGATTGACAGATAATGCAGAAACTGTTGTCTTGACAGCCGCAACTTGCTGGGAAGCGCTCTTTGTGAGGAAGAGCGGTGCAAAGGAATGCGGAGTAAGGAGTAAGGCTCTATGGGGATCAAGAAGAAATTTCTGCTGTTGACGGCCGTCGTCGGTGTCATGCTGGCGGTCGTCTCATTCCTGGGGTATTTCATGGCGCAGCGCGCACTCGATGCAAGCATCGCGGGAGAAATCCAGGCAAATGTCGAAAGCCAGCGCCAGAATCTTTCGGGCTGGGTCGCGGCGCATACGCGCGTCGCAGAAGATGCGGCCGCGCACATGGGCGCACTCGATGATGCTTCGGGCGTGCCGTCGGTCGATGAGATCCAGCCGTCGAAGGACGAGATGCTGCTCGGCCTGACAGTCGGTCGCGAAGACGGCCATGTCGTGAGCTATCCGTCCGGCGACCTGACGGGCAAGCTCATCCCGTCCGAGCGCGCATGGTACAAGGACGTGAAGGCACAGGGCAAGACGCTCTATACCGATCCGTACGTTGACAAGATCACGAGCAAGCTCTGCGTCTCGATTGCCGTGCCGTACTACAAGAAAGACGGTGCGTTCGCTGGTGCCATCTGCGAGGACATTTCGCTTGAGCGTCTCGACGACTATATCGAAAAGCTGAACTACAAGGGCGAGGGCATGGGCACAATCATCACGCCGTCCGGCAAGGTGGTCGCTTCGAAAGACCCCGCGCTGCAGGACAAGGACGTCAAGGACGTCCCGGGCCTCGACAAGCAGTTTGACGAGATGGTGAAGAATGGTTCGGGCACGCTGACGCAGAACGTCGGCGGCGATAACATGGTCATCTCGTATGCGACGGTCGATGGCACGAACTGGATTATGCTGCTGACGGTGCCGGAGAGCTTCGTCTACAGCGAGCTGACGACGATGAAGATTGCGTTCGCCATCGTGACGGTCATCGGCCTCATCGTCATCATGGTCATCTGCCAGATGTTCGCGCGCCGCATCACGGAGCCGGTCGTGCTGCTCAAGGAGCGCGCCGAGCTGCTCGCGGGCGGCGACCTGCGGTCGGAGGGCATCGTCGTGGATTCGAGTGACGAGCTCGGCGACCTCGCGCATGCATTCAATGTGATGGCGAAGAACCTGCGGGAGCTCATCGGGAATGTGGCGAATACGTCGGATCAGGTTGCGGCGTCGTCCGAACAGCTCACGGCGAGCTCGCAGCAGTCGGCGCAGGCGAATGAAAGCGTCGCGCAGACGATTGTCGATGTCGCAAACGGCATGGAAGCGCAGCTCACGAGCATCGATGGCGTGAAGGAAAGCGTCGATAATGTCGACGGGCAGGTGCTCGAGACGACGGCGCGTGCACAGGGCGTCTCCGAGCGCTCGGCTGATACAGCGGATGCCGCAAAACATGGCCAGAGCCTCATGGAGAGCTCCGTCACGAAGATGGAGGAAATCGAGAAGAGCGTCAACGAGACGGCCGATGTCATGGATATGCTCGGCAAGAACTCGAAGGAAATCGGCGCGATTGTCGAGACCATCAGCGGCATCGCCGACCAGACGAACCTCCTGGCGCTCAATGCCGCCATCGAGGCCGCGCGTGCTGGCGAGGCAGGACGCGGCTTCTCCGTCGTCGCCGACGAAGTCCGCAAGCTCGCCGAGGAGTCGCAGCAGGCCGCGAGCGAAATCGAGGAGCGCATCGGCGCCATCCAGAAAGATACGGAGCAGGCCGTCGCCAGGATGCAGGCAGGCCGCGGCCGCGTGCAGGAAGGCACGGAAGCCATCCGCAAGGTCGGCGCGGAGTTCCAGAGCATCATGGACAAGATTGCGCAGACGAATGACGATATGACGGCCATCAACGAGACGATGCACGGCCTCGCAGTCGCTCGCGAAACTCGCACAGCAGCTGCAGGAAGCGACGAAGAAGTTCAAAGTGTAATCGGATATTAACGCAGAAGAAGTCCCGCCACAGGACGCCGTGGCAGGACTTCTTTTGTTTTTGGCGAATTGTAACGTCATAGGGGAAACATTTTGGGGAAAGGGATGATTCATTCATGGGAATCAA
>ONJV01000266.1 GCA_900318215.1 uncultured Veillonellaceae bacterium | reverse complement strand
CGACTGGTTGACGGAGATCGGCAGCACAGGCAGGACTTTCGCCTTCGCCTCGCGCTGGAACACCATGACGTGTTCGAGATTGTAGAAATCGAGCTGCGTGATGAAGCCGTTGCTCTCGAACAGCGGAATGAACTTGCCGGGCGGCAAAAAGCCGAGCTCCTTGCTCTCCCAACGCACGAGCGCCTCAGCGCCGATGCATTTCCTTGTCTTCAAATCATATTTGGGCTGATACCAGATATGGAACTCACGCGCCGCGAGCGCCTGCTCCTGCAAGCTCTCCATGCGGCTCACGAGCAGCGTCTCGCGCTGGAGCGCACTCGAAAAGACCGTGACAGCGTTCCCTTCATGCGCGGCGAGCTCCGCGTTGTTCATGGCCGTCTTGAGATCCATACGCGGGTCGCCGAGGTAGCAGACGCCGGCTTCGAGCGGGATGCGCACGAGCATGCGACCGACCTGCTGCGACTCGTTCTGCCGCAGGATCAGCGTCAGTGCCGGCACGAGTGATTTTTCTTCGGCGCAGGCGAGCAGGAAGACTTCGGATGCACCGGCGCGCGTCGCGAGCAGATGCGTCCACGAACTGCCCTCGAAGGCACCAGCGAGGCGCTTGCAGAGCTCGGCGAGCGCGTCGCGGCCATACGTGCCCACGATGACGTCCGGACGCATGGCGCGGATGACGACAGCCGCGAGCGGGGCCCCCTTCGGCATGCTCTCCACACGCTGCGCGCCCTCGCGCTCGAGCCATGCGAGATTGCGGAGGCCCGTGTCGAGGTCGCTGTCGATGATGGACTGCAGATGCGCCGCGTTCTTTTTCTTCATGCGGCGGTAGCGGTAGAAGGCCGCGCCGCAGAGCAAGAAGATGATGAGCATGCCGAGCAGGAAATACTGCGGATAATTGAAGAAATACGACGAGAGCGTGCGGTTGTTGAAGAGTTTCTGCTGTTCTTCGGCGACAGCAACACCTGCGACATCCTGCCCCATGTGCGCGATTTCCTTGTCGAGGATCGAGAGCAGCACCGTATCCGCTTCCTGCGGGATGGCGATGGCCGAGCAGCTCGAAAACGCGACCGTGCCGCTCGCGACGAGTCCGGGAAATCTCCCGGCAATCGTCTGGTACTGCGCGACCTCCTGCCGCAGAAACGCAACATCGGCCTCGTTTTCCTCGACGGCGCGCAGACATTCCTCGGCCGACCCGCAGCGCACGAGCTTGTCCGAACCATAGCGCGGGACAATCAGAGCGTCGGCGAGACGCTGGCTCCAATAGGCGATGCGCGGCCGCGCGGGACGTCCGCCCCGCCGCGTGACCTCCGTGAAATACGACGTCGTGAACGGTGCCGTCTGCATGTAACCGTGCTCGCCCGCCCATCCGGGGCTCCAGCGCGAATTGAGCAGCACATCAGCCGTGCCATCCGCGAGGTCGGCATACGCTTCTTCCGCCGAGTGCACCGGCACGATCTCGATGTCGATGCCGAGGTCGGCGCCGATGCGGTCCGTGACGGCGCGCAGGCCGCCCGCGAATTCCCCGTTTTCATCGAGATAGGCATACGGCTGCTCGCTGATGACCACAGCGATGCGCAGCGTCGGATGCGCGAGCAGGTAGTCGCGCTCGCGGCGGTCGAGCAGGAGCGGTGCGCCAGCGCCATCGGAATGGTAGAGATCATACAGGTCAGCGAACATCATCGGCCGCGTCGTCGCGAGGCGCGCGGCCGCCTGATTCAAGCGGTCGAGGAGCTCCGTATTGCCTTTCCGCACGACGAAATAGACGGGGTCCGTATCGAGCGCAGCGGCGGGCAGCAAGTCTTCCGGCAGCTGCGTGTCAAGCGAGCAGCCGTCAATCTGGCCCGCATCATAGGCCGCAAGGATGTGCTTTCGATCCTCGAATTCCTGCGTCGTGTAGGAAAAGCCCTCATAGTTCAGCACGGGGCCGAGACGCGGGCTCGTATACTGGCCGCGGATGATGCCGATGTTGAGCGGGCGCGTGCGGTCAGGATTGTCGAATGTCGCCACGCCGCCGCGCAGGTAGAGCATCGACGTCGAAAGGCTCATCGGGATGCGCCCGTAGTCGAAGAACGCATGACGGTATGGCAGATCCGTGATGTTCGCGATGGTATCAATCTCGCCCGACGCGAGCTTCGCGAGATTGTTCGTCCACGAATCCGAGACAAAGACCGCCTGCATGCCCGCATAGTTCGCGAGCAGGCGCATGTAGTCCTGATTCTGGTCGCGGCTGCCATCGATGGGCGATTTCAGCGACGGCAATGTATTGATGCCGACGCGCAGCGGCTGCCGCTCTTCGGCCATGCCGACACCCGCATAGAGAAAAACGACGCTCGCGAGAACGAGCGCCGCCATCTTTTGATAAAACTGCTTCATCTTCATAGGGACGCTCCTTTTCCCTAGATGGTTCCACAGTCTTATCTTAGCAGATTTTTTTCATTTCTGCTTGTATTTTTTTACAGAAAACGTCACCTTGCAGGAAGTTTTCTGCCCGAAACCAATCAGACTTCCATCGGTGCGATATCTTCGTCTTTCATGAACTGCGAGAGCTTTGTCACGCCTGCCATGACGCGGCGGAAATGTTCCGGCGTCAGCGACTGCGGGCCGTCCGAGAGCGCCTTTCCGGATTCGGGTGCATCTCGATCATGAGGCCGTCCGCACCGGCTGCGATGGCCGCGAATGCCATCGGCTGCACCATGCGCCACTTGCCCGTGCCATGCGACGGATCGACGATGATCGGCAGATGCGAGAGGTGCTTGATGGCCGCGACGGCCGAGAGGTCGAGCGTGTTGCGCGTATACGTCTCATACGTGCGGATGCCGCGCTCGCAGAACACGACGTTCGGATTGCCCTCGTTCATGATG
>ONJV01000245.1 GCA_900318215.1 uncultured Veillonellaceae bacterium | reverse complement strand
GAGCATGTGGCCGAGCTCGACCATTTTCTTCAGCACGGCGCGCATGCGTTCGGAGCCTTCGGAGGCGAGCAGCAGTGAGCGGTCAATCTTCATGACGTCGAGCGGCAGATAGTTCAGGAGCGAGAGGTCGCTGTAACCGCTGCCGAAGTCGTCCATGTCGATCTTGAAGCCGAGACCGTGCAGCGCGGCGACGACGGCGATGGAGTGCTCGCGCTGCTCGGCGCCTGTGAAGGCGAAGGCTGTCTCGGTGAGCTCGAGCTCGATGCCGTCCGTCGTATATTTCCCGACGAGCGCGCTCATCTTGCGCAGGTATCCCTGCTCCTGCATGTGGATGCGGCTCTGGTTGACGGAAATCGGCACGACGGGCAGGCCTTTCGCGCGGCAGTCACGCTGGAACTGCATGACGTGCTCGAGGTTGTAGAAATCAAGGTTCGAGATGAAGCCGTTGCTTTCGAAGAGTGCGATGAACTTGCCCGGCGGCAGAAAGCCGAGCTCTTCGCTCTTCCAGCGCACGAGCGCCTCGGCGCCGATGCAGCGCTTCGTGACGAGGTCGTATTTCGGCTGATACCAGATTTCAAATTCCTCGCGCCCGAGCGCGGCCTCCTGCAGGCTCTCCATGCGGCTCGTCAGATGTGCTTCGGCGAGCATCTTGTCGTCGTAGACGAGGACGTCCTTCGCCTCGTGCATGGCGAAATCGGCGCGCGCCATCGCCTCGGAGGCTTTGAGCATCTGCATGCCGTCCGGCGTTTTGCCAGCGATGGGCGAAATGCCCGCCGTCAGCGGCACGCGCACGAGCATGCCGCCGACCGTCGCAAACTCATAGTGCTTGAACGTGACATGCAGCTGCGACTTCAATGCGGCGAGGTCTTCCGTCTTGGCGAGGAAGACGACTTCGCCGACGCTGCCATGCGTCGCGACGCGGCGCACCCAGTCGGCTTTGGCGAGGACATCGGCAAGGTGCTGCAAGAACGAGATGAGCGTGTCGCGCCCGTACGTGCTGATGAAGATGTCCGTGCGTTGGACGCCGATGACGACGACGGAGAGCTTTGACGCTTCCTCTGGCAGCGCCGCGACGAGCGCATCGGCCTCGCGCAGGAACCAGCTGCGGTTCGGCCGGTTCGTCGCGCGATCTTCGTCGAGCAGCGCCTGCATTTCGCTGATATGCGCGCGGCGCGAAAGGATGTAGTGCGCGACGAACAGAAAGATGAGGACGAGCGTCACGACAGCGCCGATCATGAAATACTGCGGGTAGGCGTAGAACACGGAGCGCAGCGAGCGCTCGTCCTCCATGCGCTTGTCGTGGCGCGCGGCGACGTTCGTGATGGTCTCGGGGCCGAGATAGGCGATTTCCTTGTCAAGCACGGTCAGGAGCTCCATCGGCACATCCTCGCGGACGCCCGAGGCCATCTCGAGCGAGAATGCGACCGTTCCGTCCGTCACGAGGTCGGGGAAATCCCCCTGATAGATGTTGTACTGCGCAGCCTCCTGCCGCAGGAACGTGACGTCGGCCTCGCCGCTTTCCACGGCTTTCAGGCAGTCGACGACAGTCGGATAGATGCGAATCTGGTCGTCCGCGTAGCGCTGGCGCAGCACGCGGTCGGTCGTGCGGTTGTCAACGGATGCGACGATGGGGTGCTCGCCTGCGCCTTTGCGGCGCGTGACGGCCGTGTAATTGCTGACGTAGAACGGTGCCGTGAGCCAGAGGCCGCGGTCTTCCGCCCAGCCGAGATCCCAGCCGATGTCGAGGAGCACCTGCGCGCGGCCGCTCTGGAGCTCTTTATCAGCCGCATCGAAATCAGGCACGGGAATAATGCTCACTTTGACGCCGAGATCCTGCTCGATGCGGTCGACGAAGACGCGCAGCGTCCCCTGGAATGTGCCGTCATCATCGACGTAGGCAAACGGATGCTCACGCGCGACGACGACGATGGGGATGACGGGATGAAGTTTCAGATAACTCTGTTCCTCAGGCGTCAGCCGCAGGCCGAAGCGGCGGCCGTGCTCGGCATAGACCTGCTCGAGCGTCGTCAGGAAGCCGGGGCGGTTCTCCGTCAGGCGGTCGGCCGCGACGTCGAGCTTGTGCAGCAAAGCTTCATTGCCCGGCCGCACAGCGAAGTAGAGCGGGTGCGCATGGTAGTCCGGCGCCTGCGGCAAAGGCGGCGTGCCTTCCGGCGTCCGCTGCCAGCCGACAGGCAGGCGCGAGAAGACGAGGCCCTGCATGTCCGGCCCGCCCGGCATGACGCCGAGCACGACGTCGATCGTGCCCGCCATGAGACGCGTGCGGCAGCCTTCCCACGTATCCGGCACGAACGTGATTTCCATGCCCGCATAGTTCGCGATGGCCTGCATGTAGTCCGTCTCGCGGCTGTAGAAATTGCCATAGCCATCCTGCACGCGCTCCGTCGCTTCTTTCGCCATGCCGGTATCGCCGAGCGTATGGACGCCGACGCGCAGCATGGAACGGGCGTAGGCAGACGGGGCGGAAGCCATCATCTGCGCCATAATGGCAAATGCAAGCAACACAGGCAATAGCCAGCATTTTTTCCAAACGTTCATGACGACCCCTTCTTCTCTGATGGCGTGACAAGACTTTAGATACGACATAAAAATTTGTTTGGCTATCGCATCCTACTACTCCCCCTGCCACTTCGTGGCCCTCCCCCCTCAATGAGGGGGGCTGACTCTTAAAAGTCTTTATGCATGCTGCCGGAGGAATGTTTCAAACTCGGCGCGCGGCATGGGCTTGCCGTAGAGATAGCCCTGCCCGTACTCGCAACCGCAGCGGCGCAGGAGGTTCTCCTGCGCCTCCGTCTCGATGCCCTCGCAGATGACCTTCATGCCGAGCGCGTGGCCGAGATCAATCATCTGCTGCAGCACGATGCACATGCGCTCCGAGCCTTCGGATGCGAGCAGGAGCGACCGGTCGATCTTCATGACGTCGAGCGGCAGCTGATTGAGGAGCGAGCGGTCGCTGTAGCCGCTGCCGAAATCGTCCATGTCGATGGCAAAGCCCATGGCATGGAGCGCGGCGACGACGGCAATCGAGTGCTCGCGGAGAGCATAATCGGTGAAATCGAACGCCGTCTCCGTGAGCTCGAGCTCGATGCCCTGCGTCGCATAGCGGTCGATGAGCGCCTGCATGCGCGTGAGATAGCCTTGCTCGCGCATGTGGACGCGGCTCTGGTTCACGGAAATCGGCACGACGGGCAAGCCTTTTTCCGCCGCTTCGCGCTGGAACCTCATGACCTGCTCGAGGTTTTCCGCCGCTTCGCGCTGGAACCTCATGACCTGCTCGAGGTTGTAGAAATCGAGGTCGGAGATGAAGCCGTTGCTCTCGAAGAGCGCGATGAACTTGCCGGGCGGCAGAAAGCCGAGCTCGGCGAGAGGTGGCCGCTCGCGACGAGGTCGGGATAACCGCCGCGCATGGTCTGGTACTGCGCAGACGAGGCGCGGATGTATGTCACATCGGCCTTCTTCTGCCGCACGGCCTCGAGGCATGCCTCGATGGAAGGATATGCCTGGATTTCGCGCTCTGGGAAATGATGGCGCAGAATCTCTTTGGCAAGGCGGTTGTCGAGCGTCGCGATGACGGGATCCCGCGGCATCCCGTTGCGGCGCGTAACGGCCGTGAAGCCCGACACCATGAACGGCGCTGTCTGGACGAGGCCGCGTTCCTCACCCCACTCGGGATCGACGAACATGTTGAGCAGGAAGTCGGCTTTCCCATCCTGCATGGCCTGATACGCGCTTTCGTAGTCCGTGTATGTCAGAGGCTCGATTTCGATGCCGAGGTCGCTTGCGAGCCGGCGCCTGCAAGCTCGCCGTTTTCATCGAGATAGGCATACGGCCGCTCATTTGCAACGACGAGCACGCTCAGTTTTCCATGCGTGCGCAGATAGACGCGTTCCTCGCGGTCAAGCAAGAGTGGCGGCCGCTCGCCCTCATCCTCGCGCTGGTGCAGGATGTCGGAGATGACGGTCGGCCGCGCGAGCGCCAGCTGATCCTGCGCGCGCTCGAGACGCGCGAGCAGTGCCTCGTTCCCTTTTTATATTAAATACGATGAACGAGGACGATTTTCCTGCTTCTTTTGAAAGCTCACGCAAAAAAAGCCTCTCCCGTGCATCAAAAATGCGGCAGCCCGCCAAAATTTCTGACAGGTTGCCGCGTTTGCTATGAAGAATCTTATATTTGATTGTCACCGAACTGTTCCTGCACAACCTCGTCGAGCTTGCCATGCTTCACGTACTCCATGACATCGAGATCGACAAAATTCCGCTGCGAGATGTTTTGCGCAGCCTTGTCGAATCCGAAGATGTAGGCGATGGCGATGCTGTAGATGATGTGGCTCGGAGCGAAGCCGTAGACTTGGTGCTCGAGGATGTGGCGGAGACGCACGGCGTCATCGGGATAGGCGGCTTTGAGGCCGTCGCTCTTGTAGAGGCGCTTGACGATTTCCGTGATGTAGAGGCCGGACTTCATGTAGAAATCAACGAAGGTCTTCTCGGGATCATCAAAGATGCCGGGGTTCTCGGCTTCAAGCGCGTCGACCATCTGCGTGACGACGTTCTTCGGCGTGAAAATCTGGTTCGTCTTCTGCGGCGGGATGTAGTCGAAGATGTCTTCGTCCTGAGATTCGTCGAAGTAGTCGGCGAGGCGTTCCTTCAGCCGCAAAAATTCTTGGATGGATTCGTCGAACACGACCTCGTTGAAGAGGTGGCCGTCGAAATGCTTCCGCTCGCCGGTCTCGGGATCGTCGTAGTCGCCACCGTCGCGCAGGAAACGGAACTCCGGCTCCGTGATGCCCGTGACCTCGGCGAAGACGTCATCCGGCGTGTAGTCGTCGAAATTCGCGAGCCGCAGGTCTTTGCCGCCGCCGTGCGCCATCTCGCTATATGCCATGATGAAGCTCGGGATCGTGCGGGAGAAGCCGCGCAGATGCGCGCGGATGTCGTCTTCGACGCCCTTCTTTTTCTTCGCTTCCTGCTGGCGCTCCAATTCCTCGACGACGGTCTGCTGCGCTTCCTCGAACTTCTTCGTCGCCGTCTCCTGCAAATCCTTTTGGAACGCCTCGGTCGCCTGCTGGATCTTCGCCTGCACGTCCTCGTTGAGCTTCTGGACTTCCGCCTCGCTCGTCGCCTGCTGCACCTGCTCCTCGTGCTCGGCAAGGATGATTTTTTTCGCCTGCTCGTGGTCTTCCGCGAGGTGCTGGAACGCTGTCTTGATGTCCTTCTCGACGCGCGTGCTGATCTGCTGCGCCTTGCCTTTCGTGAGGCCGTACGCTTCCTTGATGTCCGTGTCGATCGTCGGCTGGAGGTTCGTCACGAGCGTATCGGCGACGGCCTCGGCGACCTTCATCGTCTGAGGAGAATCAAAGGCATCTTCCTTCGCTGCCGCGTCGATGAGACCTTGCGTCTCTTGCGCGACATCATCGTAGATCTTCTTGCCGAAAAATCCCTCGGATTTCTGGATGACGAGTTCGTTCGGCACGTCCACGTCGCCGTTTTCGTCGACGGAGACATCTTCCGCGTCGTTCATCGTGAGGTCGTTCTTCTTGTCGGCTTGCTCCTCGGCGGGCGTGAGCTTTTCGAGCACGTCGCGCACGGCGGCCGGCGCGGAGAAGATGTTGCCGATGTTCTGGAACAAGAAATTGCTCATGAAGCCGCGCCGGATGACCTCTTTCGCCTTGATCGTGCGCGGGATCGTCAGCACCTTCGCCGCATCGAGCTCGACCATCTTGCCATCGTCGTCCTCGGCGATGACGGGAAAGAAATTCAGCAAGCGTTTGATATGCTCCTCGTGCTCCTCCTTCGTCCCGCCGCCGTTCGCCGTCGTGGCATTGAGGTTGTTCGCGAAATCGTCGAAAATCATCAGCGTGCGCTCGGGTGCGAAATCGAAGACATAGGCGTTTTCCTTCTGATAGAGCTTGCCGTCCTCCTCGTACGCGTAGGGGTTCTGCGCGCGGAACGCGGCCTGCATGTACTCGGCGGGGCTCTTCATGTTCGACAGGATGAAGACCGCCGTCCACGGCTTCACCGTGACGCCCGTCGTCAGCTGCCCGACGGAGAGCGTGATCGTGCGGTCGTGGTGCGCGATGGCATCGAGCACCTTGTCATAGCTCTTCTTGTTTTCCGTGTCATCCGATTCATCGAGCCGTCCGTCGCCCGCCGCGATCACGACCTCGTACTGCTCGAATACGGGATGCCGTTTCAGCAGCTTCGCCATCGCTTTCACGCTGTCCACGCGGTTAAAAAGCCAGAACGTATGGCGTAGCTCGTTTCGCAGCTCCGGCGTGCTGAACGGGAATTTTTCGTTCGTCGTCAGCGTATCGAGGAATTTTTCGACATCCTTCTCATAGACGAAGCGCCCTTTGTCGACGCGGAAAAATTCATTGAGGTCGAACGCATACTCCGCGTGCTCGTCCTCCGACAGGTCGTAGATCGCACCGCCGTGGCCGATGGGGGTGTACCCCGCATGGTGCAGGTCGTAGCTGTGCGACTCGAAGCACACGTAGGGGCTCGCGTAGTCCCTGAGCACCTCCTCGATATCGCCGCGGCTGCATTCGATGAACGAGGTCGCGGGAACCCCGTACTGCTCGAGGAGCGGGATGCCCAGATTCAGGAAGCCGTACTCGCCGTCGTCGAAGGTGAGGATGACGCTCTTGTCGGGCAGCGAGTGCGTCCCGTCGACGTAGGCGCGCAGCTCCGCCCACGACGGGTAGTAGAACCCCTCATCGGTGAGCCATGCGAGCTGGCTCTCGAGCTCGTCGGTCGA
>ONJV01000247.1 GCA_900318215.1 uncultured Veillonellaceae bacterium | reverse complement strand
GTACTGCTGGAAGCCGTCGCGGTCTTCCGTCTCGATGACGAACTGGTGCCAGACGTGATTCGCATTTTCACGCTGCTTTGGCAGGCGGATGGCGGGATTCTGGATGCCAGAAAGGTACGCAGCCGCAATGCGCTCGCGCTCGGCGTTGAGCTCTTTCAGGTGGCTGAGCTTCGTGCGCAGGAGCGCGGCCTGCAGCTCGTCAAGGCGCGAGTTGACGCCGACAAGTTTGTTGTAGTATTTCTTTTCACTGCCGTAATTGCGCAGCATGCGGAGCGTCCCCGCGAGCTCTTCGTCATCCGTCACGACGGCGCCGGCGTCGCCGAAGGCTCCGAGATTCTTCGTCGGGTAAAAGCTGAAGCAGCCCGCGTCGCCGAACGCACCTGTCATCGTGCCGCCGAATTTCGCGCCATGCGACTGGGCACAGTCCTCGACGAGGCGCAGTCCATGCGCCTTCGCGATGCGGCAGATCGCGTCCATCTGCGCGGCCTGGCCGTAGAGATGGACGACCATGATGGCGCGCGTCTTCGGCGTGATGGCCGCCTCGATGCGTGCGGCATCGAGCGTGAAACAATCATCCGGCTCGACAAAGACCGGCGTCGCACCATTCGCCGTGATGGCGAGGACGGTCGCGATGTAGGTATTGGCGGGCACGATGACTTCGTCCCCTGCCCCGATGCCGAGCGCGCGCACGGAAAGCGTCAGCGCGTCAAGGCCCGAGCCAACGCCGATGCAGTATTTCCGCCCGACATAGGCCGAAAATGCCTTCTCAAATGCCTCGACCTCGGGGCCGAGCACATACCAGCCGCTCCGCAGCACCCGCAGCGCGGCGGCCTCATATTCCTCCTGATAAAGCTCGAACTGCCGCCCGAGCACAGCGAGATCAATTTTCATGCTCTTTTTTCACCAGCTTCAGAAATTCATCGTAATCACGGATGTAGTCGTCTTCATTGTAGAGCTCCGAAGCGAGCACCATGAGGACGGCGCCGTCGGAGAAGTCGTACATCTCGCGCCACATGTTGTTTGCCACATAGAGGCCCTCGTAGGGCTTTTCGAGCGGCACGATCTTTGTCTCGTAGCCGTTGTCGAGCTTGATCTTGCAGCTGCCGTGGATGCAGACGAGGATCTGCTCGAGCGACTTGTGTGCATGCTTGCCGCGCACGACGCCGGGCGCCGTGTCGTACATGTAGTAGACGCGCTTGATGCGGAACGGAATGTCGCGGAACTCTTCGAGTGCAACGAGCTGCCCGCGCTCGTCGCCATGCGACTGGAACACATATTTATTGACCTGCATGCTGGCTCCCTTCTACAACCTTGCGAACGTTTTCACCGTGATTGGAAATAAAGTTCCTCCGGGTCACTTGGGAAATCAGTCGAAGTTCCTCGCGATAATCCCGTGCATGGATGGGATAAGCAGAGGTCCCTTCTTTCATAATCCGTCCGAGGTTTTCCGTGAAATCCTGCTCTGTCATAACGCATTCTGCGGCCAGCTGGTTCCTGCGTTCCCTTTCTTTCGGATCTTCGATGAGGCGCGACACGAGCGCCAGAAAATCCTCCATATCCTGCCGCGTACAATCCAACGTTTCCGTGCGAAGCAGCAATCCATTCAACGGATCCGGCAAAGGGTTGTACGTGAGCGGCGGACGACCTGCAATTGCCGCATACTGTGTCATAAGGCCTCCAATTATCGGGCTCGTATTCATGTAGAAGTCACACGCCTGGATAACCTGATAAAGGTCTTTGCGTTCGCCCGTATAGAAGAACTGCTCCGGGTGACGCTGCATGAGCCACATCATGTCGTCGTCAACTGCTTCGCGGCTCGCATACCAGAACTTGACGTGCGGATACTTCGCGAGGATGGCGTCGACGATGCGATAAAACGTCCGGTCGACGTCCTTCGTCTTGTAGAGCGAACCACCTGAAAAGATAATGAAATCGCCAGGCGTCCGCTTGAACGGGAATCCTTCGAAAGGCGCATCTTTGTCGATGACCGGGTAATAGCACTGCATGCGCAACTTTTCACGCGGGATGCCACGCTCCTGCACAGATACGGCCGCGCCGAAATCACGAAATTCGAGGCAGGTGTCAAACGACGCGAGCCCTGGCCACCAAGCGTGGTCTGTCAGGTTGATCTGGTAGCGCTTCATCGAGCCTGCGAAATGCTGGAACGCCAGCACGCTCTCGACATTCCACGGCGTCGTGTCGAGAAAACCAATCTCCGGCTGATATTGCGCAATCATCGCCGTGATTTCCTGGTAGCGCGTGCAGGGGTCTTTGCCCTCGAGCACGACGACCGTCGCATGGTTCGCCGCGAGGACTTCGCTGATGAGCGGCAACGCCCGCACGTCTCGATCGACGCAATAGATGAGATGATATCCAAGCGCATGGATGGCGCGCAGGTAGATGAGCGCAAGACCTCGCGTATCCTCGCCGAACCCGTCGAAGAAGAACACCTCGCCATGCTTCGGCGTATAAGCACCTGGCGCGTCGACGCCAGCATCCATCTGCGCAAGCGCTTTCTCGATGTCGTCATCGGCGGCATGACCGTTGTAAAGGTAGATGTGCAGGCAAAGCGCGCGCATCCGCTGAAAGACATCCTTCCAATCTTTCCGCCCAATGCTGCGGAAGACGCCCTGCTTCAAGATGGCAAAATAACGCGCGATATCCTGCTCCCATGCTTCGTCCTGGCGCTTCGCGAAATCGACCATCTGCGTCTTGTTGCGGCGCGGCTTGCCGAACAGCAACGAATCATAGTCGCAGCCGGAAACCACGCGCAGGCCGTAGACCTCGGCGAAATCCAGCGCAATGGATGCCTCCATCGTGCAGTTCGTAATCAGGACATCAGCATGGGCGAAGGCACTATGCGAAAAAGCCTTCGTGATGCCGTGCTCGCCGACCTCGGCCGCCTGCGGACCAGCCTGCGCACAAATCTGCCGGTAACGACGATACTCCGGCCGCTGCCGCATGCCCTCGGGAACTTCGAGAAGCAGGAACACAGGGTCCCTCACGGAAAATGCCTCGAAATACGCCGTGAGCACCTGCTCCCAGACCGGCTTCTGCGTGCCAAAGTCGAGGACGAAGACATAGATTGTCCGTCCCTCGTCGTGCAACCCCTGCAAGAAAGAAGTAATGCCCTTCTGCGGCACAGGCATCTGCAGGTCGAATGTCTCTGCAAATGTGGCGGCATCCTCCATTTGCGGCTGCCGTTCAAG
>ONJV01000248.1 GCA_900318215.1 uncultured Veillonellaceae bacterium | reverse complement strand
GAGGTTCGTCTCGACACCCGCCTGATAGCTGAGGGCCTGATGTGCATCACGATTGCTGTGCTGGAACATGAGGCTGGCCGTCGCCACGTCATACTTCGTCTCGTCCGTCGCGCTCACGCTGCCGGCCTGCACGGTGTACGTATTCTTCATCTTCCAGTAGTTGACGCCGAGGTCGAAGCCATCTTTTTCCTGGGACGTGTAGGCGAGGTAGCGCTGGTAATGGAGCGCGGCCGAGAAGCCTTTGCCGTCCGCACCGATGTCGAAGAGGCTGTTATGGATGAGGCTGCCGAGATCGACATCCGAGTAGCTGGCCGTCAGCGTCAGCGCATCATCATTGCGCATCGGCAGGCGGTAAGCGAGGGCGCCCTGCTTCACGTCGGAGATGTGGCCGCCCGAGGGCGACGTCACATAGGCAACGCCGAGCGTGTCCGCGTTGCCGCTGATGTTGCGGTCCACATAGCTCGTCGCGACGCGCCAGTTGCCCGTGTAGTCGTTGCCGGTGTTCGAGACGGAGACGGTCGCCGTCTCGGCTTTCTGCCCAGCAACATCAATCGTCAGCGCGTAGCCATCCGTCGTCGCGGTCTGGAAGTCGGCGCTGATCTTCATCGCACCGCCGTCATTGATGAGCTGGATTTCTTTCGAGAGCTGGTGGATGTTCACGAGCGTCTTGCCAGCTTCCGGCACGAGGCGCAGGACGTCGGCCTTCGTCATGCCATTGTCCGCTTTCACGGAGAGGGACAAGACCGGCACGACGATATGGCCGCTCTTCGTGCCCTTCACGGCATCGGCCGTATGGCGCTCAGCGATTTTCCGCTCCTGTGCGAGGAGTTCCTGGCTGGCAGCATTCGGTTTGGAAAACTCGTTTGCGGCATCGGCCGCTGCTCCTGCCGCACTCGCCGCTTCTGCGGGCGTGCTCCAAGCGCAGCTGCCCAGGCAGGCCGCGATGCCCGCAACCAACGCCAGTCGTTTTGCCATGCCTTTCGTCTCATGCAATCCCCAGAATCCCACCATGACCGCGTCCTTTCCTATCCTAGAAAATGTTTCCATACATCTTATAAATATCAAACGGATTTTTCTTTAGTCTATCACAAATGCCCCCCCCCGCAAGACATTCTTGCAATTTCAGCGTACTTTCCCCGAAAAAGGCGATGAAATCCCGGCCCTTTTATGCTATGATGGAAGAAACGACCTAGTTTTTCTGATGGAAAGGACGACAGTTCATGAAATTTCGGTCCAGCCATCTCGCAGGGTGCTGCGCACTGCTGCTCACATTCTGCGCGATTTTTGTCACACCGGCTACGGCTGCCATGCGCACGGTGACGGCGACGGGCGAGTACACGATGGGCGAGGCGGAGACGATGCTCGTCGCGAAAGAGCGCGCGCTCGAAGATGCGAAACGCCGCGCGGCCGAGCAGGTCGGCGTCTACGTCACGTCGTCCTCGACCGTCGAAGGCCTCGCGCTCACGCAGGACACCGTCACGACGATGACGGCGAGCTTTCTGCGCGTCACGGGCACGCCGAGCTACACGACGGAGGCCGTGGGCGACGCGCTCGCCGTGACCGTCCGCGCGACCATCACGGCCGAGGCGGATGACAGCGACCTCCAACGCATCCGCCAGATGACGCAGGAGCCGTCGCGCGTCGCTGCCTACCAGCAGCTCACAGCGAGCTACGCCCGCCTCCAGCAGGAAGCTGCCGTGCTGCAGAAAGCCTTCCTCGCGGCCCGCACGCCGGAGGAGAAGCAGGAAATCAAGGAAGCGCTGCACAAGAACGAAGCGGCCTACCAGTCGTACCTGCTGCTGCAGGAGGCGTACGCGCATCCGGAGAAAGAAGCCGAGCTCCTCGATCGCGCACTGACGCTCTACAGCGCGAATGTCCCGGCCTACGCCGCCCGCGCCGCGCACCGTCTCGGCACCGATGATCTCGCGGGATGCCTCGCCGATACCGAGGCGGGGCGCAAGGCGCTCACAGCCGCCATGAAGAAAGGCGAGGGTGCCGACTACAGCGCGGACGACGCGCACATGATGGAATTCCTGATGCGCGGCATCGCAGGCAGCGCCCGCTTCCTGCAAGGCAACACGGATGGCGCCCTGCAGGATTTCCGCGCGGCGGACAAGCTCGCGGAAAAATTCGACCTGCGCACCGTACGCCCCGACATCTACGATCACTTCCTCTTTGACTACGGCGGCGCCGAAATTCTCAAAGAAGATTACAAAACGGCCGAAACCCTCTACACACGCCTCATCGAGCGCCTCGACGTCCCCGCGCCAAAGCTCCCGGCCCCGCCCGTGCCGCCCGCAGGCGATACGCAGGCGGCGCAGCCAGCAGCCGCCAAAGGCGCACCGCCCGCCGCCCCTGAAAAGGAGCGCAACCTCCTCCACGCCAACGCCTACCTCTACCGCGCCATCGCCCGCAGCCAGCAGGGCAACAAAGAAGGCGCAAAAAAGGACCTCCAGCAGATCCAGGAGGTCTTGCAACAGCTGCCAAAGGAAGATCAGCAGCAGGTCAAAGAAATGCTCGACGCGCTGCCGAGCTTGCAAAAATAATTTATTGAAATATCTTATCCGCATAATAAAAGGGAGATTGCTCTTTTCCGAGCGATCTCCCTTTTCCTATACCATCCTTTTTCATGCGTTCCGCTTCGCTGCACTGGCGGCGACGGAGGCGAGGTAGGTCTTGACGCCGCTGCTGAGGGAACGGAAATTCGAGGCAATCATCTTGCGCAGGGCTTTCTTTTCATCCTCACTCATGGTCGCATTGTCATTGACGGCCTGAATCATGCCGTACGCCTGCGCGAGCTTTGCGCCCTCGTCGAGGGTCTTGTCGCTGTCGATGCGGCTGACGAGCGTGCTCGCACCAGCCATGCGCTGCTCTGGCGATGTGGACGCCCGGAGGATGCCCTCCATCGCCATGTAGCCGTCGTGGATGTTCTGATGGACGAAGGATTCGAACTGGGCGTTGCCCTGCTCGATGGCCGAGAGGACGTTCGCAGAAAGAGCCGGGGCCGTGCGATCGTCGATAGCACCTGGACGGCCTGCCGTTGTTCCTGGCGTCGTACCGCTGTTGCCGCTGTCATGCACTTGGACAGGAGCTTCTTCCTCATCGGAAAACAGGCTTGTCGATGTGTCGGTCTTCGAAGCGGACTCTGTTGCTTTCGTCGCCTGCACGGTGGCGTCGGTCAGGACGTCACCTGTCGTGCTGGAAACG
>ONJV01000249.1 GCA_900318215.1 uncultured Veillonellaceae bacterium | reverse complement strand
AGCGTTTTCGCTTGCGCAGGGGCTCGAAGATGGCAAGCCGTGCCCGGTCTGCGGCGCGACGGAGCATCCGCATCCTGCCGCAACGGAAGACATCGTGCCGACCGAAGCAGAAGTCCGGCGCGCCGAGGAAGCGCTCGCGCGTGCCGAGAAAGCGCAAAGCGACCAGCAAGCCGCATTATCTGCTGCCGCCGCAGCAGCGGCGGCGCTCGCAGGAAAGCTCGCGGCGGCGCGTGAAAACTTGCCGGACGGCTTGCCGAAGGATGCAAAGGGCGGTGTCAGCTTTACGGCGGTTGCAGCTGCCGCAAAGGCTGCTGCGAAGCATGCAGAGGATCTCGAGGCAGCCTTCGAGCAGGCGCGGCAGGCAGACCAAGTCGCGCAGACGACGCTGTCCGCCGCTCGTGCGAAGTCCGAGAGCAACGCGGCTTATGCAGCGGAGCTTCGCAAGAAGGCCGAAGCGGATGCTGCATCGTTTGAAGAGGCACGCAGGGCGGCAGGCTTTGCCGATGCTGCCGCATATGAAGCGGCGATTGCTGGCAAATGGCGCGAGGCAGGTTTTCAGAAAGCCGTCGAACAGCATATCCGCGAGTTCGAGGACGCAAAGCTCGTGCATGAGAACCAGCGCAAGGAAGCCGCCGCGCAGACGGCGGGCAAAAAGCGGCCAGACCTCGCTGCCTTGCAGGCAGCGGCAAAGGCGGCCGCGGCCGCCTGGCAGCAGGCCGTCGGGAAGGAAAAGACGGCCGAACTCTGCCTCGCGCAGGAAGAAAAGATGCTGAAGGAGCTCGGGGCGCTTCGGAAGGCACAGGCGGTGCTGGAAAATCAGGCGCGCGTCATCGGCCGTCTCTCGCAGGTCGCGAATGCTGAAGCGCCATACCGCATCCATTTCCAGACGTATATCCAGCGCTCGATTTTCCGCGATGTCATGGCGGCGGCGAACGAGCGCCTGACGCTCATGAGTGCGGGACGCTATGCGCTCGAACTTGGCAGCCAGTCGGACGGGCGCAAGGCGGACGGCCTTGAAATCGCCGTCTATGACGCCTATACGGGCAAGGCGCGCGAGACGCAGTCGCTTTCGGGCGGCGAGTCGTTCCTCGCCTCGCTCTCGCTGGCGCTCGGCCTTGCCGATGTCGTCGAGCGATATGCGGGCGGCATCCACCTCGACACGATGTTCATTGACGAGGGCTTCGGTTCGCTCGACAGCGAGACGCTCGACATGGCCATCGAGGCGCTCATGAAATTGCAGGCGGGCGGCCGCGTCGTCGGCATCATCTCGCATGTCGAAGAACTGGCCGCGCGGATTCCCGACCGCCTTGAAATCACAAAGGGCGCAACGGGCAGCACAGCGCAGTTCGTCCACGGCACGTTGTCGGAATGACGGCTGGGATGGCACATTTTTGGAGAAAGGACTTTACATGGCTGGATGTCTCAGATTTGTTGCAGGGCGCGCGGGCGCGGGCAAGACGGCGCTCTGCGAGCGGGAAATCGCAGAAGAACTCAAAAAAGCGCCCATCGGGCCGGCCTGCGTGCTGCTGCTGCCCGAGCACATGACGTACCGCGTCGAGCGTGAGCTCGCGGCGAAACTCGCGGGCGATGGCTTTTTGCGCGCTTACGTCTTTGGCTTCCGCCGCTTTGCGCGGCAGGTGCTTTTAGGCACCGGGGGGCTCTTGCGGCCGCGCATCACGGAGGTCGGACGGCGGCTGATGCTGCGCCGGATTCTCACGCAGCACGGCGAAAAGCTTGCGTTCTTCCGCCGTGCCGCGAAGCAGCGCGGCTTTGGCGCGACGCTTTCGGAAACGCTCAAGGAACTCAAGAGCTACGAGCTCACGCCGGAAAAGCTCGGCAAGGTGGCCGATGATTTTGCGGAAACGGAAGACGCGCTTTCCGACAAGCTCCGCGACCTCGCTTTGCTCGAAGCGGAATTTGCAAAGGCGATGGAAGGCCGCTATGACGATGCCGAGGACATGATGAACCTCCTGATTGAGAAGCTGCCGTCGTCGAAGTTCATCCAGGGTGCAAAATTCTGGGTCGATGGCTTTATCTTCTTCAACCCGCAGGAACGACAGGTGCTCGCGGGGCTCCTCGCCGCTGGCTGCGATGTGACCGTGACGCTGCCGCTTGACCCAGCCCTTAACAAGAGCTTTGAAAACACATCATCGACCGGTCTTTTCAACCGTTCGTGGCGCACGCGAAAAGACCTCATCGAGCAGGTGGCGCGGCCGCTCGGTGCCGCCGTCAAGGATGTGACGGTCACAGAGCCGCAGGATGCAGCAGAAGGCCGCTTTCAGGCTCCGGCGCTTGCGGCCATCGAGCGCGGCCTGTTCCGCCATCCCATCGAGCCACAGGAAGGAGCTGGCGCGGGCGTGCAGATCGTCGAGGCCGCGAACCGGCGCATCGAGGTCGAGGCCGCAGCCGCTGACATCTTGCGCCTTGCAAGGACGGAGCATCTGCGCTATCGTGACATCGGCATCCTCGTGCGCGAGGAAGACGCGTATCTCGGGCTCCTCAAGCTCGTGCTCGAAGACCGCCATATTCCGTTCTTCATCGACGGGCGGCGCGAGACGGTGCATCATCCACTGGCGGAGCTCGTGCGCTCAGCGTTCGAGGCCGTGCGCGGCTGGCGCTATGAGCCCGTCATCCGCACGCTGCGCACGGGCTTTTTTCCGCTGACGCGCGAGCAGATTGACAAGCTCGAAAACTATGTGCTCGAATTCGGCGTGCGCGGTGCGAAGCGCTGGACGATGGAAGAGCCGTGGCCATGGCATCGCCGCCGCTCGCTTGACGATGCGGAAGAAGAGTTGACGGAGAACGACGCCGAAGCGCTGGTCGAAATCGACTACCTGCGCCGCCAGGCCGCAGGGCCGCTCTCTGATTTTGCGGCAAAACTCGCCAAGGGCAAGACTGTCCGCGATTACACGGCGGCGATTTACGGCCTGCTCGAAGCGCTCGAAGTCCCTGCAAAGCTGACGGCCTGGACGGAGGCGAGCGAGCACGATGAGCGCCTGGCCTCGGCCTCGGAACATCGGCAGGTCTGGGACGACCTCCTGGAACTCTTCGACCAGCTCGTCGAGGCGGGCGGAGACGAGGCGATGACGCGCCGCGATTTCGAGGCGATTTTGGGCGACGGCCTCGATGCGCTTGAAATGAAGATCATCCCGCCGGGGCTTGATTATGTGACGGTCGCGCCATTTGACCAGAACAGCCT
>ONJV01000261.1 GCA_900318215.1 uncultured Veillonellaceae bacterium | reverse complement strand
AAGATTGACTTTGTCGCGATGGTACGAAAGTTGCAGCAACAGGAAAATGACCGTTGCCAGTTGTCAGATGATGATCTGTATCGCTTGCCACCACACTTTATTCTGCCGCGAAGCAGACCGATTCTAGAGGAAGAGCGGTGGATAGAGGAATATTTCTCGGATAAATTTACAATTCGTCGCACGAAGCAATTCTTGCAGGAACTGGAGATTAAGATGGGGGAGTATTCTTCCCGGATGGAAGATGGCGAACGTGATCTTGTTGTTGCGATGTGCTTTATCGAATATTTTCTGCCAGAGGCGTACGGAAAACTGGATGTTGAAAATCTGCCGGAGGTGTTCGTACTGCGGGAGGAGGGCTGGCTCTCCTTTGCGAGAGCCTGCAAGAGCAAGTGGATGCTCTTTGAACCGCAGAAACATGAACAGAACTTTGAGATGTACATGGCTTGGCGTATGCTCGGCCTAGACGCTGTGAAGGGAGAAAAGGCACCGGAGGTTCAGGATGTCAGTGATTTTTATGGTTGGTCTATGGAACAAGTGGTTGCGGCAAGGAACTTGAAACATGTAAATGTTCAGCAGATGGTACGTTTTTTCTATGAGAGCGGGAAGCCTTTTTGGAATGTGTACATCTGTCAGGCGAACAGACTGGTGGAACAGGTATTTTCGAAAGAGAGACGGTACTGGCCGACGGCATTTCAGAGATGGCAGCAGGACATGAACGAGGAACAATCTGGTGTCGAAACGTTGCAACGGATTGGAGTGTCACTTTGGACGGAACTTGTCCGTGCATTTGGCTTTGCCAGCAGCAAATGGACACAAGAAGAAAAAAAGACGAATTATCAGAATTTGATCATCCTGTATCAGATGCTTCGGGATGAGACGGGGAACGATCTTCCTCGCTTCTTTGGACAGCGATTTATGGAAGACTGGATTCCTGTTTGGGAAGGGATGCCGCAGGATGCGATGAGTTTCCGTATGATGTTTGATATGGTTTGTCCGCCGAAGACGATTGAAAACTATCAGCATTATGATTTGTTCTATGTTTTTGCTGGACGCAGCATGATGGCACTGTATCAGAATGGCTTTGCGTGGCAGACAGAACCGTGGATGTATGCCCCCCTTTTTCAAAAAGGAATGCCCATGGAAAAGAAGAAAGAATGCCTCGAGGAATGCCTTGGCAGAATCGACCGAGAGGTCGAACATCTTTGCATAACGTTGCAGCAAGTAGAAACGTGGGATCCATTACCAGGAACGCTGCCGATGTATCGGAGCGCTCAAAAGTATTTTTCTTTTTTGCGAAAGAGCTTGCGGGCAAAAAGACAGGCAAAAATTCAGCAATCGTCCCATGTCATGACGAAGATCATCGATGTTACTGGTGAAACATTGGAAAAAATACAGAACATCGAAGACGATGCTCGTTTTTATGAAGCTATACATGAGAATCAGGACAAGGTGGCAGCGGTATCTCTGATCGATCTTATTCGGAGACGGAATGATAAGGGGAAATGAACGCATGATTTTCTGTATGAGAGTTTTTGCGGATGGAGGTGTGATGCATGAATACGTTGATGCCGGTCGGCGTGGATGATTTTGCAAAAGTACGCAGGGAATACTATTTTGTAGACAAGACGCAATTTCTTTCGGAATTTTTGAAGAACCATGCGGAAGTGACGCTTTTCACGCGGCCGCGCCGGTTTGGCAAGACGCTGACGCTTTCGATGATGCGGTATTTCCTAGACATCGAGGGCGCCGAAGAACATCGGAAGTTGTTCGATGGGCTGGCGGTTGCAGATGACACGGATGTCATGATGCAGCAGGGCTCGCGGCCCGTCCTGTTTTTTACGTTGAAGGAGTGGCAGTTCGATTCATGGGAAGAGATGCAGCAGCGGATTCCCGAACTTGTCGGCGATATCTTCCGGGCACATGCAAATCTCATGGACGATGTTCTGCCTTCGTTCGATCAAGAGGAATTTTCAGCGTATCTTCATCGGCAGAAGAACATCAACCAGTGCAAGCAGGCGATTGCCTTCCTGCTCCATGTGATGGAGGTGCATTATGGAAAGAAGCCCGTACTTCTCATTGATGAGTATGATGCACCTGCCCAGTATGCGCGAGATTATCATTATTATGATGATGCCATCGGCTTCTACCGTCGTTTTTTCTCGGCGGCGCTGAAGTCGAATCCGTCGCTGGACTTCGCTGTGCTGACGGGCGTGCTGCGCATCACGAAAGAAAATATTTTTTCAGCACTCAACAATCTCGAGGTAGACAGCGTTCTGCAATTGCGATATCCAGAGGCGTTTGGCTTCACGATGGAAGAAGTGCGGCAGATGACGCGGGATGTCGGATGCGAGGAGAAGATGTCGGAACTGCGGAGTTGGTATGACGGTTATCGGTTTGCAGGGCAGGAAATCTACAATCCATGGTCAGTGGTGAATTATTTCCATCGAGGTTGCAAGGCTGGTACTTATTGGGTGAATACATCGAGCAATTCCATCCTCGGCGATCTGCTGCGCCATGCTCGCAGCAATGTGCTCGACAAGTTCGAGGACGTCCTTCAAGGTGGATCCATCATCACGCGGGTGCGTGAGGATTTTCTCTATAACGAAATCTATAAGAACGTGAGCACGCTCTACACGATGCTCGTCACGACAGGGTATCTCACGACGAAACGCATGGAGCACGATGAAATCGGTGCGAAAGCAGAACTCGTGCTGCCGAACCGGGAACTGCGCTCTCTGTTCCGTAGCGAGGTGCTGGAACGTTACCAGAACGATGTCATGAGCATCGGAGTGGAAGACCTCATGCATGCATTTGCGGACGGCGATCTCGAAACCGTCTGCGATGGGCTTGCCGAGTACCTGGAAGTCCTCACGAGCAGTTTTGATGCGGCGAAAGGCAAGGAAGCTTTTTACCACGGCTTCGTTCTCGGTCTGACAGCGACGCTGATCGGAGACTATGACATCCGCTCGAATCGTGAATCGGGCTATGGCCGCTACG
>ONJV01000250.1 GCA_900318215.1 uncultured Veillonellaceae bacterium | reverse complement strand
TGAGGTGAGATTGTGGATTTTGGTCAAGGCAAAGTCGTGCCGGTGAATCTCGAGCACGAGATGAAGAACTCGTACATCGACTACGCGATGAGCGTCATCGTCTCTCGCGCTCTTCCTGATGTGCGCGATGGTCTGAAGCCGGTGCATCGCCGCATCCTGTATGCGATGCAGGAAGCGGGCATGGGGCCGACGAAGCCCTACAAGAAGTCGGCGCGTATCGTCGGCGAAGTCTTAGGTAAATATCATCCGCATGGCGATACGTCCGTCTACGACGCGATCGTCCGCATGGCGCAGGATTTCTCCATGCGCTACATGCTCGCGGACGGCCATGGCAACTTCGGTTCCGTCGACGGCGACCCCGCCGCTGCCATGCGTTACACCGAGGTGCGCATGTCGCGCATCGCCGAGCTCATGCTGCAGGACATCGACAAGGAAACCGTCGATTTCGTCCCGAACTATGACGAATCGCTCAAAGAGCCGTCCGTGCTCCCGGCGAAGTTCCCGCAGCTCCTCGTCAACGGCACGAGCGGCATCGCCGTCGGCATGGCGACGAACATCCCGCCGCACAACATGAGCGAGGTCATCGACGGCACGCTCATGCTCATCGACCACCCCGACGCGACGGTCGAAGAGCTCATGCAGGTCATCAAGGGGCCGGATTTCCCGACGGCCGGCCTCATTCTCGGCACCGAGGGCATCAAGAGCGCCTACACGACGGGCCGTGGCGTCATCAAGATGCGCGCGAACGCCCGCATCGAGACGCTTTCGAACGGCAAGCCGCGCATCATCGTCACGGAGCTGCCGTACCAGGTCAACAAGGCGCGCCTCGTCGAGAACATCGCGCAGCTCGTCCGCGACAAGGAAATCGAAGGCATCACAGGCCTCAACGACGAATCCGACCGCAGCGGCATGCGCATTGTCATCGACCTCCGCCGTGACGCGAACGCGAACGTCATCCTGAACCAGCTCTACAAGCACACGAAGCTCCAGGACAGCTTCGGCGTCATCATGCTGGCGCTCGTCGACGGCAAGCCGCAGGTGCTGAACCTCAAGCAGGTGCTTCATTACTACATCAAGCACCAGGAAGACGTCATCACCCGCCGCACGCAGTACGAGCTCAAGAAAGCGCAGGAACGCGCTCACATCTTGGAAGGCTTGACGATTGCCCTCGACCATCTCGACGCCGTCATCACGACGATTCGCGAGAGCCGCACGGCCGACATTGCGAAAGCCGCCCTCATGGATGGCTTCAAGCTTTCGGAAATCCAGGCCCAGGCCATCCTCGACCTGCGCCTGCAGCGCCTGACCGGTCTCGAACGCGAAAAAATCGAGCAGGAATATCAGGAAACGTTGAAGGCCATCGAGGAATACAAGGCCATCCTCGCCGACGAAAACCGCATCCTCGGCATCATCAAAGACGAGCTCACGGCCGTCAAGAAGAAATTCGGCGACGCGCGCCGCACGAAGCTCACGATTGACACGAGCGAAATCGACGTCGAAGACCTCATCGCTGAGGAAGACGTCGTCGTCACGCTGACGCACGGCGGCTACATCAAGCGCATCCCGCTCGACACATACCGTCGTCAGAACCGTGGCGGCAAGGGCATCAAGGGCATGCCGACGAAGGAAAAAGATTTCGTCGAGGACATGCTGATTACGACGACGCACCACACGATTCTCTTCTTCACGAACCGCGGCCGCGTCTATCACCTGAAAGCCTATGAGATTGCCGAGTCCAGCCGCACGGCGAAGGGCACGGCCATCATCAACCTGCTGCAGCTCCAGCCGGGCGAAAGCATCCGCGCCATCATCCAGGTCAGGGAATTCAACCCCGACGCCTACCTCTTCTTCGCGACGCGCAAAGGCATCGTCAAGAAGACGGGCCTCATCGAGTTCCAGAACCTCCACAAGGGCGGCCTCAACGCCATCAACCTCGACGACGATGACGACCTCATCGGCGTCAAGTTCACGAGCGGCAGCCACGACATCATCCTCGGCACGAAGTGGGGCATGGCCATCATCTTCAGCGAGGACGACGTCCGCTCGATGGGCCGCACGGCGCGCGGCGTCAAGGGCATCCGCCTCAACGACGGCGACGAAGTCATCGCGATGGACAGCCTGCGCCAGAATAGCGAAGTCCTGACCGTCACGGCCGAGGGCTACGGCAAGCGCACGGAAGCGGGCGAGTACCGCATCCAGACGCGCGGCGGCAAGGGCCTCATCAACCTCAAAGTCACCGACAAGACCGGCGACGTCATCGGCCTGCGCGTCGTCCACCCCGATCAGGAGCTTATGCTCATCACCGAGGACGGCATCGTCATCCGCACGACGATCAGCGACATCCGCAACACCGGCCGCAACGCCTCCGGCGTCAAGCTCATCACGACGAATGAAGGCGACAAAGTAGCATCCATGGCCGTGCTGGATCAGAAGGATTAAAGAGAGTAAAAGAAGAGGGCTGGCATCCGCCAGCCCTCTTCTTTTACTCTCCCCCCTGCTCGATTCCCTTGATTTCCTCCTTTGACGCGTTCTCGAGCGCCGCCTCCTGGAACTCGGGATTGTGCGGCAGATCCATGATGAAGCGGTCGGTCTTGTTGAGGAGCGCCCGCCCTTTCACCATCTCCATATCGAACACATGCCCGCCGCACGTCCGCGCGTCGTCGAGGAAGTGGAAGTGCCATCCCCCAGTATTGACGCCCTCAAGATATGCCGGAAAATAAAAACAGACAAGCGAGCCGCTGAGATTTTCGAACACGAACCGCCGCTCGTCGCGCGCGAGCACGTCGGCGAACTTCTCGAATGGAGGCTCCTGCTTGAGCTCCGTGCGCGCCGCCACGCGGCGGAACTCGCCGTCGATCTGCAGCACATAGAGATTGTTCGGCCCGAGGATTTCCACGCGCTCATCGAGCGCCGCGCGCAGCTCGTCGAGGCTCCCGACGTGGCCGAAACCGATGTGCTCCCCCTCTTCGAGGAACGACACGCTCGCAAACGTCACGCGCTCCGAGGGCGCCGCCAGCACGGCCGACCCGTCGCCGAGGATGCGGTAGCACTGGTGCCGCAGGAGGATCGAGCCCCGTGTCGCCATGCAAGAGCAGCTGCTCCACGCTCACGCCGCCATAATAGTTCCCCATCACGAGCGACTGCAGCGTCGAAATCTGGTAGATCGGCTCCTTCTTCTTCAGGAAGCGGACGGGAGAACTCGAGAAATCCATAGGGCAGGCTCCTTTTGCAGACGGTTGTTTTCCCTCATTCTACACCGCTTCGGCAGAAAGTGCAAACCTGCGGCAAGGCACATGTTCCAGTTGCGCCCCGCCGCGCTTTGCGCTAGAATAAAGCTAGATTTCTACGCTTTTTATAGGAGGAATTTTTCTTGAAAACGATCATGGAACTCTTGCACGAAACGAACAAGACGGCGGACTTTGAACATAGCGATGATTTCGTTTCCGATGATCTGCTTGACAGCA
>ONJV01000252.1 GCA_900318215.1 uncultured Veillonellaceae bacterium | reverse complement strand
ATGGACGAGGCGTATACGGCCGAGTTCGAGAAGCTGCTGTCGGACAAATTGCTCGACGTCGATGCCGAGCTCAAGGTCATGGAGCAGACGCTCGCGGCTGACGGCATCGAGGACAAGCCGGGCGCGGCAGATGCAGCAGGACAAAGCGGCGAACCGGGCAGTGCGGCGGATGTTAGCGGCAGGACGGCAAAACCGAATGGCGCAGACGGTTCGTTTGCCGTCGATGGCGCGGGCATGCCGAAGCCGGACGAGACGCTGCGGCCAAATGGCCCGACGGGCCCGCGGTCGTGGGCGGAGCGCCTTGCCGACCGTGCGAAGGATGCGGCTGAGCAGGAACAGGCGCGCAGGGAAGGGCGCGCGGCGCCCTGGGCGGGCCATCCGCAGGCCGGGCGCGCGCATCGCGGCCACGGTTTTGGCATCGGGCGCGGCGCGATGATTCGCCGTCCAGACTCCGACCTCGCCATCATCCCCGCGCCGCTCTACGACGACGTGCGCCGCCAGCGCATCCTCATGTGCGTGCTGGCCATCGTGCTCGGCACGTTCGGCGCGCACCGCTTCTACCAGGGCCGCATCGGCCTCGGCATCCTCTACGTGCTGTTCTGCGGCACAGGGATTCCGACCATCGTCAGCCTCTGCGAGGGCATCCGCTACGCGACCATGCCGCTCGCGCGGTTTTATGAGAAGGTGTATCGGCCGGTGGGATGAAGCGATTCTCAGGCTCCCTCTCAGAGGGAGCTGTCAGCCGAATGGCTGACTGAGGGAGTGTCGAAGGTAGGACAAAACATATGGCTGGATTGCACCTGCGAAGACGTACCTTCGCAGATGCAATCGAATAAATTGCCAGTCCCTACCTTCGACACTCCCACCACCGCTTCGCGGTCCCCCTCCCTCTGAGAGGGAGGCTGGCATGGAAGTTACGTTTTGCAGAACAAGATAAGTTGCTGATGCCGCATTGATTTATTTGATACAAGAAAGGACGACCGCCATGTCAGATATCAATTTGGACGATCTCCTCAAAGCGAAGAAGGCCGAGGCGCCGGAGGGGGACGCGAACGTCCCTGTCCCGACGGCGGCCGAGGTCGAGCGGACGGTCACGGCGCTCTCGCCCGAGGAGCGGGCGAAGGTCGACAAAATCAAGGACGCCATCGACCTGCAGGATTCGCAGACGGCGCTGACGTTCGGCGCGCCCGCGCAGAAGGAGATTGCCGACTTTTCCGACAGCATCTTGCAGAAAGTCCGCACGAAGGACAGCGGCCCCGTCGGCGAGCTCCTGACATCGCTCGTCTCCGATGTGCGCGCCTACGACGCGAGCCAGCAGAAAGGCTTTTTGCAGAAAATCCCGTTCGTCAGCGGCCTCGTGGACAAGGCCAAGGAGAAAAAGGCGGGTTACGACAAGCTTTCGGCGCAGGTCGACAAGATTCAGGCCGGGCTCGAGGAAGCGCGCCTCCAGATGATGAAGGACGTCGCGCTCTTTGACGCGCTCTACGACAAGAACCTCGGCTATTTCAAAGACCTGCAGCTCTACATCCAGGCTGGCGAGGAAAAGCTCGAGGAGATGAAGACGCAGACGCTGCCGAAGCTGCATGCGCAGGCGCAGGCGTCGCAGGACCCGATGGCCGTGCAGGTCGTCGCCGATTTCGAGGCGGGCGTCGACCGGTTTGAGAAAAAGGTGCACGACTTGAAGCTCAGCCGCACGATCGCCATCCAGACGGCGCCGCAGATCCGCCTGATTCAGAACAACGACAAAGCGCTCATCGACCGCGTGCAGACGGCCATCTACAGCACGATTCCGCTCTGGAAGAACCAGCTCGTCATCGCGCTCGGCCTCCAGAGCCAGCGCCGCGTGCTCGACATGCAGCGTGCCGTCAGCGACACGACGAACGAGCTTTTGAAGCGCAACGCCGAGATGCTGAAGGCCAACACGCTCGAGACGGCCGCCGAAAACGAGCGCGGCATCGTCGACATCGACACGGTCAAGAAAGTCAATGAAGACCTCATCGCGACGATTGAGGAGACCGTCAAAATCCAGCGCGACGGCCGCGCCAAACGCGCCGCCGCCGAACAGGAACTCGCCCAGATCGAAGGACGGCTGAAAGAAACATTATTAAAATATAGTGGTCGTAGTGAGAAGTAACGTGTAAAACGCGAAATCTGCTAACACGGAGCCCCCTTCTAGAGGGGGGAGGGCCCGAAGGGCGGGGGGAGTCCCCTGCATGGCCTGACAAATTCGTAGGGAGTAGGTTCCGCGGGTGCGTTTACGAATTTTTCCAATCGAAGGAGGAAGCCATCCATGCAGAACTTCACGTTCAAATGCCCGACGGACATCGTCTTCGGCAAGGACGCCGAGCTTCAGGTCGGAAAGAAAATCAAGGAGTACGGCGGCAGCCATGTCTTCATCGTCTACGGCGGCGGCTCCGTCGTGCGTACGGGCCTGCTGTCGCGCGTCGAGCGCGTGCTGACCGAGAGCGGCATCGCGTTCACCGTGCGCGGCGGCGTCAAGCCGAACCCGCTCGTCTCCCATGCGCGCGACGGCGTGCGCGAGGCCATCTCGTTCGGCGCCGACTTCATCCTCGCCGTCGGCGGCGGCTCCGTCATCGACACGGCGAAGGCCATCGCCCACGGCGTCGCGAATCCTGAGACGGACATCTGGGATTTCTGGTGCGGCCGCGCCAAGCTCACGAAGACGACGCCGGTCGCCGTCGTGCTGACGCTCGCGGCGGCAGGCAGCGAGACGAGCGACAGTGCCGTGCTGACGAATGAGGAAATGGGCGTCAAGGGCGGCATCAACACGCCGTTCAACCGTCCGACGCTCGCGTTCATGAACCCGGAGCTCACGTATACCGTGCCGAAAAAGCAGCTCACTGCTGGCATCAGCGACATCCTCATGCACACGCTGGAACGCTATTTCACGAAATTCTCCGGCAACGAGCTCACCGACCTCGTCGCCGAGGCGCTCCTCAAGGACGTCGTGAAGAGCGCCCGCATCGCCGTCAAAGACCAGCGCAGCTACGACGCCATGAGTGAGATTATGTGGTGCGGCAGCGTCTCGCACAGCAACTTCACCGAGCTCGGCCGCTGCAAGGATTTCTCGTGCCACAAGCTCGGCCATGCGCTCAGCGCGAAATTCGATACAACGCACGGCGAGAGCCT
>ONJV01000253.1 GCA_900318215.1 uncultured Veillonellaceae bacterium | reverse complement strand
CGCATCTGCGCACCTGCAAACATCCAAAGTCTCAATCTCAGAATGTCATGCCAGGAAGAAGACCTGCTGCATCTTGGGCTGGGCGCCCGTTTCAGGATCCATCTCCATGACCATGACGTCTTTCATGTATTCGTTCCATTTGTCGACGACGGGGCTGTCGGCCTGATATTTTTCGGCGTAGGCCACACCTTTCTCACATTCGAAATAGCCAAAGAGCTCGTTGCCGACATTCCAGATTGTGTAATTGCTGATGCCCGCTTCTTTGAGCACCCGCTTCATTTCAGGCCAGATATGGGCATGACGATATTTGTATTCTTCGAGCTTGCCGTCCTTGACGACGGCTTTCCATGCAAAGCGTTCCATGATGACGCATGCCTTCTTTCTCACTGATGCTGATGCGCAGCCGTCTGCTCTTCCGGGTTGATGAGCCAGCCGTTTTCGTCGATTTCGCCTTTGTAGCGCTCTTCCGTGATTTCGTCGAGCGTCTTGCCGCGGGCATCACTGCCGAAGAACGTACCGCAGATCCAGCTGACGAGAACGAAGCCGATCATGAGCAGCGCCGCGACTTGGAAGCCGAGCGTCTCCATGATAATCGGGACGGCGAAGCCCCAGACAGCGGCCGAGAAGCGCGTGACGAAGAACGTGAAACCCTGCGCCGTCGCACGATAGCGCACGGGGAAGAGCTCGGAGCTCCAGAGCTGGTAGAACTGCTGCTGCATCGAGAAACCCCAGACAATCGTGAAGAAGAACAGCATCCACATCTGGAGCATATCGGCCGGCAGTGCCCAGACAAACCAGCTGATGACGCCGAGGCCGGAGAAGATACCGAAAATCTTGCGACGGTTGAACTTGTCGCCCGTGTACATGAAGATGAACGTCGTGACAATGCAGACGGCGAAATTCAGAGCCGTGAGGAACAGCGACATGGCATTCGAGAGGTTGCCGACATGCTCATAGATGTACGGCATGAAGAAGCCGTTCGTGGAGGCTGCGAGGTTCCAGAGCGTGTAGACGCCGCAGAGCATGACGACGGTCTTGAGGCTCGTGCCGCGCAGGATGTCGGCATAGCGCGCTTTGCGGACATGGACGCCTTTTGCTTCGAGCGCTTCCGTACGCTTCTTTGCTTCGACCCATTCTGTCGATTCTGGCATCTTGAGGCGCTGATACCAGATCCAGGCCGCGACGACGATGAGGTGCGCAAAGATGATGCGGTTGCCGAGCAGGCCGAACATGGAGTTCAGCGGAATCGAGGCAAGGAACACGACGACCGGGCCGAGCATCCACGCAATCTGCGCCGAGCCGCAGTGTTTTGCACGATTCTTCGATGGCGCTTCCTCTGCGATGAACGTCCAGGAAGCGACGACATCTGCGCCGACCATGAGGCCGACAACGACATAGCCCAAGAGGAACATCGGATACTTCGTTGCGAGGCAGATCATGAGCCCGCCGCTCATGTAGATGAGCAGCGCCCAGTTGTAAACAAACTTGCGGCCGTACTTGTCACAGATCTTGCCGCCGATCAGCGCGCCGATGGCCGCGCCGCCCGTATTGGACGACAGCGCCGCCAACAGGCCCATCTGCACGCTGCTCATGCCGAGGTAGTCCTGCCACATGCTGAGTCCCGATGCGCCTGCGACGATGGAGCCGGCGTCGATGTAGCTGATGAGGCCAGCAATCAGCGTCTTCTTCCACGCAGACATGTGGTAATCGATTTTGACACCTAACATTTTGTTTTCTCCCCCTTAAGAACGAAACACGAATTATTCCAAGACGGATGTATTGAGGTTGATATGGAAATCCTTTGCGAGCTGCAGGAAGCCTTCTTTCGGAATCGTCTGCTTCTTGCCGCCCATCGAGAGGACTTTGACACAGATTTCCGCGGCCTTCTCGACCGTGTCCATGAGGCCGAACGCCTCGTCGAAGTCATCGCCGCAGACGAAGAGGCCGTGGTGCGTCCAGACGACGACGCGGTATTTCTCCATGAGCTTCACGGACGCATCGGCGATCTCCTTGCCGCCCGGCACCATCCAGGGCACGACGCCGACGCCTTCCGGGAAGATGACGGGGTCTTCCGTCGCCATCTCCCAGAGCTCGCGCGTGAACGCCTTGTCCTCGAGCGGCAGCACGAACGTCAGCGCGATGAGGTTCGTCGGATGCGCATGGTAGATGATGCGGTTCTTGCCGTTCGTCATCTTTTTCTTGAGCTCGTGCGCCGCGAGGTGCGTCGGCAGTTCGCTCGTCGGACGGCCGCCATTCACGAGCCCCCAGACGATGCCGTAGTTCTCGCCCTTGTCATCGATCTTGATCAGCGCCACATTTTCCTCCGGCGCGAGCGCGACGTTGCGCATGTACTTGCCGCTGCCCGTCACGAGGAAATACTCGCCCGCGAGCCCCGGCACCGTGTTGCCGATGGGGAGCCATTCCTTCACCTCGTGGAGCGAGTCCTTCACGCTCTCGACTTCCTCTTCCGGCACGCAGTACGAGAGGTTACCGCCGTTGCGCTCATGCCAGCCTTTGGCAAAAGCATCAGCTGTCAGACGCTTGAAGCCTTCCATGAACTTCGTCTGCAAAATATCCATTGTAAAAATCCTTCTTTCCCACTTCTATCCACGCATCATGCGCGCTTGAACAGCACGTTGCTTTCATATTTCTTGACATCCGCGTACCACTTGCCATCGACCGGGACGCCATTCCGCTTGCAGAACTCGGCCCAGACGTCGCCGAACGGCAGCGTCTTGATCTCTTCGAGACCTGCGAGCACGGCCGTGAAGTCCGCCTTGTCCTGCGCTTCCTTGAGCTCCTTGTTCGGCGTCAGCAGGCCATAGAGCAGTGCTTTCTGCATGTTGCGCATGCCGATGACCCAGGCCGCGATACGGTTGATGCTCGCATCGAAGAAGTCGAGGCCGATGAAGACGCGGCCGAGGGCATCGCAGCGCACGAGCTCCGTCGCGAGCTCCTTGAGCTCGTCATCGAGCTTGATGACATGGTCGCTGTCCCAGCGGACGGGGCGGCTGACGTGGAGCGCGAGGCTGTCATTAAAGAGCAGCATCGACGAAATCTTGTCGCTGACGACTTCCGTCGGATGATAGTGGCCGGTGTCCAAGAGGCACATGAGGCCGTTCTTCGCGGCGTAGTTCATG
>ONJV01000254.1 GCA_900318215.1 uncultured Veillonellaceae bacterium | reverse complement strand
AGCATGACGGTCGGGCCTCCTGCAAATTGATACTTCTATTATACAGGAAGTACCAATAAGAATCGACCCACTAAAGGGACTTTTTCAGCAGCCTCCCTCGGAGAGGGAGGCTGAGGTTTGACGTTCCTCCAATGTTTCGCGATGCTGGCCTTTTTCTGGTTCCGGCGGGATTTCGACGGGCGTGTCGTCGGGGCTCTTCGGCGCGAAGATGTACTCGAAGGCTTCTTCCGCCGTCTTCACGGGGCGGATGTCGAGGCCGAGCAGGCCGTCAGGGATGTCTTTCTTGTTTTCCTCCGGGATGACCATGAGGCGGATGCCCGCCTGCTTGGCGCCGTAGGCTTTCTCGAAGACGCCGCCGACGGGACGCACGCGGCCCGCGAGCGAGATTTCGCCCGTGACGGCGACGTCCTGGCGGATCTTGCGGCCCGTGACAGCCGAGACGATGGCCGAGAGAATCGCCGTGCCCGCGCTCGGGCCGTCGATGTTGCCGCCGCCGATGACGTTGATGTGGACGTCGTAATCGTGGATGTCCTTGCCCGTGACTTTGCGCAGGACGGATGCCGCATTGAAGACGGAGTCTTTCGCCATCGAACCCGCTGTCTCGTTGAAGCGCACCGTGCCCTTGCCGCGCGTGTGCGCGGGGAACGCAACGGCCTCAATCTCAATGACGGAACCGAGGAATCCCGCGACGCCGAGGCCGAAGATATGGCCCTGCTCCGCCGTCGGCTTTGCCTTCTTCGTGACGAACTGGTAGAGGCGGCTGACCTGCGCGACTTCGTAGATGTCCTCTTTTTCGACCGTCAGCGAGGCGGAAGCAAAGGCCTCGGCCGCCGCTTCCTGGCGCGACTTGCCGGCCGCTTCCGCCGCGCCGATAGCTTTGGCGACGGCCTTGTCCTGCCCGCTGCGCTCGAGCGCGAGCGAATAGGCATCGGCGAGGATGTTGATGGCCTTGCGGCCCTCGATGGTGTATTCGGAAATGAGGTCGGCGACGCCGTCCGCAAGCTGCACATGGAGCTTCGCGGCTGCGTTGTGCAGAATCTTGACGATGTGCGCTGGCGTCAGCGGCTCGAAGTAGATTTCGGCGCAGCGCGAGCGCAGAGCCGGGTTGATGTGACCCGCATCGCGTGTCGTCGCGCCGATCAGCACGAAGTCCGCAGGAGCCCCTTCTTCGAAGAGCTTCCGGATGTACGGCGGCACTTTCGGGTCGGTCGGGTCATAGTAGGCCGAGTCGAAATAGGCGCGCTTGTCCTCGAGGACTTTGAGCAGCTTGTTCTGCAGCATCTCGTCCATCTCGCCGATTTCGTCGATGAAGAGGATGCCGCCATGCGCGTCGGTCACGAGACCGGGCTTCGGTTCCGGCACGCCGTTGTCGGCGAGCGTCTTCTGCGCGCCCTGATAAATCGGGTCATGCACGGAGCCGAGGAGCGGATTCGTGATGTCGCGCGGATCCCAGCGCAGCGTCGTGCCGTCCGTCTCGATGAACGGCGCTTCTTCGCCGAACGGCGAAAGCGGTTTCTTTTTCGCGGCTTCGAGTACGAGGCGCGCGGCCGTCGTCTTGCCGACGCCCGGCGGGCCATAGAGCAGCAGGTGCTGCGGATACGGGCTCGCGAGCTTCGCCATGAGCGACTTGACGGCGCGTTCCTGCCCGACAATCTCGCTGAAGTCCTGCGGGCGCAGGAGCTCCATGACGGACTGTGTCAGATGAATCTTGTCCATCTTCTCGAGCTTCTCGCGCTTCTCGGCGTCCTGCGGCGATTCCGTCGGGCCTTTTTCCTCTTTGAGCACCTGCATCCGGATGTCTTTGACATAGTCCTGATGCTCCTGCTCAAGCTTGTCGTTGACTTTCTTCTCGATGGAGTCTTCGACGTTCTTGCGCGCCATCATGTCGGCGACGTGCTCCGAGAGGTCTGCAAGCGTCTCGGGAATCTCTTCGTCCGTCGGCGCGGGGCCGAGCGTCGGATTCTCGAGCACGATGCGCTCGAGCGCGAGCACGCGGTCGCCGCGTCGGCTTGAGCGCATGAGCGCCAGCGCGTCGAGCTTGCCCGCCTGCAAGACGAGCTTGTCCGAGCCCATCGTATCGACGAGCACGGCATAGAACGCCTGGATTTCGCGGTCAAGCTCCTGCGCGATGAGCTCTTCCTCGGTCGGGGCGTCATCATCGCCGTCATCCGGCAGCTGCGGCGCCTGCTTCTTTTGCTGAGAGGCCGCAAAAGACGAGGGATGCCCCTCGCCTCTGGTGGTCGTTTTTTCTTGGTGTAAGATATTCAAAATACTATCTAGTAATCCCATGAATCGTTCCTTTGGTTCTTTGTAATTCGGCCCCCTCAAGAGGGGGCTGTCAGCGAAGCTGACTGGGGGAGTAGTTGGATGCTATAGCCGAGCAAAGCGTATGTTATAACTAAAGAACTTTAGATACAACGTAAAAACACGTTTGGCTAATGCCTCCTACTACTCCCCCTGCCACTTCGTGGCCCTCCCCCCTCTAGAGGGGGGCTTCCGTGCGCGGGGTGTTATTTCGCTACTACGTTGACTTTAATCGTGCTCGTGATGGTCGGGTGGACTTTGATGACGGCCTCGTAGACGCCCTGGCCGCTCACGTCGCCCTTGATGCTGATTTTCTTCTTGTCGATGTCGATGTTCTGGGCTTTGAGGGCCTGTGCGACATCCTTGCCCGTCACGGAGCCGAAGAGCTTGCCGCCCTCGCCGATCTTGACGGGAATCGTGACTTCGACTTTCTCGAGCTGCTTGGCCATGAGCTTCGCCTCGTCGGCGGCCATCGCGTCCTTGCGCGCCTTTGCGCCCTTCTTCGCCTCGGCGACGTTGAGGTTCTCTGCCGTCGCGAGGATGGCCGCCTTGCGCGGGAGGAGGAAGTTGCGGCCGTAGCCTTCCGAGACTTCGACGATATCGCCCTTGACACCGAGTTTCTTAACGTCCTGCTGCAGAATCACTTTCATCTTGATCATACTCCTCTATATATGCTTTTGCTTCTTCAATAGCTTCGTTGAACACCGACTCGACCGCACGGCCCTTGACCTGCGCACCGGCGACATTCTGATGGCCGCCGCCGCCGAAATGCTCCATGATGACCTGGACATTGAGCTCGCCCGTCGAGCGCGCGGAAATGCCGACCGTGCCT
>ONJV01000256.1 GCA_900318215.1 uncultured Veillonellaceae bacterium | reverse complement strand
AAGCAGGCCATCGAGTGGAACCTCGGCAAGCAGGTGAACTTCATCGCCTATCCTTGCGGCGAATACAATGACGATATCGAGCAGGCGACGAAGGACGCGGGATACCGCGCGGCGTTCACTGTCAACTACGGCCTTGCCGAGCCCGGCGAAGACCCGTTCATCCTCGACCGCGTCCCGATTTTCGGCAGCAACAGCCACACGCTCGCGCGCTTCAAGCTCCGCCTGACGCTCGCGCCGCTCTTCGCGCCGCTCAACAAAGTCAAGATGGAGCTCCGCGAAGACCATCCGACACTTGCAAGTTTCATTCTCGTACCATAACGTAAAACGCAGGAGCGCCTCGGCACATTCGTGCCGAGGCGCTCCTTTTCTGTCATGTTTTATTCTTTATGCACCAGGCACCCCGTCCCCTGCTGATTCGCGAGGATGACGACGTCGCTGACCTGCATGCGGCGCGGCGTGTCGACGACGTATGCAATCGTATCGGCGATGTCTTCCGGCGTCAGAGCCTCGATGCCCTTGTAAACATTCGCGGCCCGTGCCTTGTCGCCGTGGAAGCGGACTTCCGAGAACGGCGTCTCGACCATGCCCGGCTGGATTGTCGTGACCTTGACGTCCGTCGCCATGAGGTCGATGCGGATGCCGTCGGAGAACGTCTTGACGGCGGCCTTTGACGCGCAATAGACGGCCGCGCCAGCGTATGCATAGAGCCCTGCCGTCGAGCCGAGGTTCACAATATGGCCGGAATTGCGCTGGACCATTGCGGGCAGGAAGTCGTGCGTGACGAGGAAGAGCCCCTTGATGTTCGTATCAATCATCTCGAGAATATCCTCTTCCTCCGTCTCCGCATACGGCTCGAGGCCGCGCGCGAGGCCTGCATCATTGACGAGCACGTCCGGTGCGCCGAATTTTTCGAGCACGACCTCCGTCGTCTGATGGATGGCCGCCGTGTCCGTGACGTCGAGCACGATGGGCGTCACGGTGACATGTTCTGCCGCCTCGACCTCCTTCTTCACGGCTTCGAGCTTTTCGAGGCTGCGGCTCGCGATGACGAGGTCATAGCCCTTCTTTGCCAGCGCGAACGCTGTCGCGCGCCCGATGCCGCTCGATGCGCCTGTAATCAATGCATACTTTGCCATGAAATGATGTCCTCCTTCGACTCAGACTTTGAACTTCTTCGTTGCATCCTGCAGTTGCTGCGCGAGTTTCGCGAGCGACTGCGAGGCCGTGGCGATTTCCGTTGCCGAAGCGCTCTGCTCCTCGGCCGCCGCACTGATGGTCTGCGTGTGCTCCGACGTCTCGCGGCTGATTTTGTCAATATCGCCGATGACGCCGACGATTTTCTTCGTGCCACCCGCAAGTCCGTGCATCGTCTCGTTGATGGCCGTCATGTCATCGTTCGTCTGCGCAATCTTGTCCATGATGCTCTGGAACTCTTCACCGACCTTGCGGATGGCCTCCGTGCCCTCCTGCACGCGGCCGCGGCCTGCCTGCATGCGTGCGACAGCCTGCTCGGTGTCCTTCTGGATGGTACCGATGCGTTCCGCAATCTCGCCCGCTGCCTGCTGCGACTCCTCGGCGAGCTTTCGAACCTCGTCAGCGACGACGGAGAAGCCGCGCCCCAGTTCACCCGCGCGCGCCGCTTCGATGGCGGCGTTGAGCGCAAGGAGGTTCGTCTGCTCGGCGATGCTCGAAATCGTTTCGACCATCGTACCGATTTCCTTCGAATTCTTGCCGAGCATATCCATGACATCGGCCGTCTCGTTGACGTTCCGCTCAATCTCCTCCATCTTCGCGACAGAGCTCTCCATGAGCTCCTGGCCATGCTTCGCGGCCTCTGCCGTATCGGACGAGCGCTCCGAGACATCCTGCGCGCGCGTCGTCGTCTCGAGCACCTGTCCATCGACATGGTCCACATTTTCCTTGACGCCGTCGATGCTCGACAGCTGTTCTTCCATGCCGTTCGCGACATCGACGATCGTCTGCGCGACGCTCTCCGTCGCCTGCGCCGACTGCTGCGAGCTGGCCGTGAGCTCTTCCGAGGCCGCCGCGACCTGGTCGGACGTCTCCGTGACATGCTTCAAGAGTTCGCGCAAGTGCTTTGCCATCTCGTCAAAGGAATGTGCGAGGTCACCGAGCTCGTCATCGGAATCGACCGCGCAGTCATCGATGCGAAGGTTGCCCTGCGAAAGTTCTTCCGCATGCGATTTGAGCACGGCAATCGGGCCCGTGATGCGGTTCGCAAAAACGCGGCAGACGCCGAGGATGAAGATGATGCCGAGGATTGTCACGACAGCGAACGCAATCTTCATCGTCGTCATTTCCGCATAGACGACGCTTTCCGGCACGGTCAGCACCATGATCCAGCCCGCACCATCCACCGTCGAATACGTCACGACCGACGACGTGCCGTTGATATTGTCCGTGAACGTGCCTTTTCCGTTCTTCACCATTTCGTCAAAGTGCGCACTGAGGCCCGGGACTTCCGAGACGTCCTTGTTGCTCAGGCTCTCGTCCTTCGAGGCGATGATTTTGCCGGACGGCGTGATGATCGTGCCGCTGCCCTCGCCCTTGTAGTTCAGCTGGTCGACGTAATCATTCATGCTCGCGAGCGAGATGTCCTCGCAGATGGCGCCCGCAAAGGAGCCATCCGCCTTGTAGTACGGCGTCGCAATCGAGATGCAGGTCTGCTTCGTGCTCGCCGCGACATACGGGTCGGTGTAAATCGTCTTGCCCGCCGCTTTCGCATCGCGGTACCACGGGCGCTGGTTCGGAATCAACTTGCCTGTCAAATCGCCCTCGAGCGTCGCGACGACGTAATTGTCCGCCTCGCGCGCGACCGTGATGTCGAGCACCATGTCATCCTTCGCGTTCATGATGACGTCCTTCGACGGCTTTTCCGTCAGGGCGTCGAGCGCAGCCATATGCGTCGCAAGGTCTTCATTGATGCGCGTATGCGTCGCGACCCAGCCCGAAACGCCCTGCCGCTGCGCTTCCATATTCGCCGTGATTTCGCCCTGGATGCTCGTATCGAGTGCCCGATACGCCATGAAATAGCCCAAAAGCGAGACGA
>ONJV01000257.1 GCA_900318215.1 uncultured Veillonellaceae bacterium | reverse complement strand
CAAGGACTGGACGGAGTACAAGTGGTTCGGCGCGAATGGCACGGCGGAATACGACGCAAAGAAGGGCGAGACGCTTTCCGTGCGCTTCACGTACGACCTCGCGACGAGCCCTGCCGCACAGTGCGTCGTGACGTATACGGTGCAGCCTGGCGGCATCGTCGATGTCGCGATGGACTACGACAAGGCCCCCGGCCTGCCGGAGTTCCCGGACTATGCGATGGTGTTCCAGCTCTCGGCGGACTACGACCATGTTCGCTTCTATGGCAACGGCCCGCTCGACAACTACTGCGACCGTTCGGAAGGCGCGCGCCTCGGCGTGTTTGAGACGACGACAGCCGATGAGTTCGAACCGTATCTCGCGCCGCAGGAGTGCGGCAACCATACGGGCATCCGCTGGATGACGGTCACGGATCGCCGCGGCCGCGGGCTCAAGATTTTCGGCGCGACGCCGTTCGAAGGCTCGGCACTGCCCTATAACGCGCACGAGCTCGAAAATGCGCGCCATCCCTACGACCTGCCCGCCGTGCATCACACGTACCTGCGCGCCTCGCTCGGCGAGGCTGGCGTCGGCGGCGACGACAGCTGGGGCGCACCCGTGCTCGACGAGTATACGGTGAAGAACGAAAAGAAGCATTTTGCGTTCTCGTTCCGGGGCATCTGAGGAAGCGGTTCATCTTTTGCCGAGCGTGGCTTTGTGAGGAGGCCCCTTCCCAGAGGGGGCTGGCACGCGAAGCGTGACTGGGGGAGTGTCGAAGGTAGGTTGTAGCGGTTTGCTCGATTGTGCAGTCGAAGAAATCGCAAGCGGTGGATCTTCGACTGCACAATCGCTTTTGGATTCACGTACTACCTTCGACACTCCCACCACCGCTAACGCGGTCCCCCTCCCTCTGAGAGGGAGGCTTCCGATTTCGAAGCATTCCGCAATCGATGATATTTGCTTTGTAATAGAATGTAACATAAAGAGGAGTCTATCATGATTACTTTCGATAAAGCAACCCAGGTCTTCCATCTGAAGAACGACCGTTACAGCTACGTCATCCAGATCGAGCGCGGCAAGTATCTGCTGCATCAGTATTTCGGCCGCCCGCTGCATGAGTTCCGCGGCAGTGCGCTGCGTCCGGCACTCGACCGCGCGAATTCGCCGCAGCCGGCCGCCTATGAGAACGAGCGCACATTCTCGCTCGATGTCGTGCCGCAGGAGCTCTCGACGAACGGCCACGGCGATTTCCGCATCCCGTCGCTTGAAGTCGTGCTCGAAGACGGCACGACGGTCATCGAGCTCTGGTATGAGGGCTACGAGATCAAGAAAGGCAAGCCCGCGCTCGAAGGTCTGCCCGCGCTCTATGCGAAGGACGACGAGGCCGAGACGCTTGAAATCACGCTTTCTGACACGAAGGGCCGCATGAAGGCGATTCTTTCCTACACCGTGTTCGAGGGCGACGGCGTGCTCACGCGCTCCGTGCGCTACGTGAATACGTGCAAGGAAGCCATCCGCCTCGAGAACGCCGCAAGCCTCTCGCTCGATTTCCCCGACCATGACTTCGATCGCATGAGCCTCTATGGCGGCCATGCGTCCGAGCGCAACCTCGAGCGCATCCGCCTGATGCGCGGCGTGATGGAGACGGGCAACACGCGCGGCGCGAGCTCGCACCAGCAGTCGCCGTTCCTCGCGCTCGCGCGCCCCGCGGCGGGCGAGCTTTCGGGCGATGTCTACGGTTTCTCGCTCGTCTACAGCGGCAGCTTCCGCATGGCGACGGAGGTCGAGCAGTTCGGCACGACGCGCGTCGTCATCGGCATCAATCCCGACGACTTCGCCTGGACGCTGGAGCCGGGCGAGAGCTTCCAGACGCCGGAGGTCGTGATTTCCTATTCGCACGACGGCCTCAATGGCATGTCGCAGGCGTTCCACAAGGCGTACCGCAACCATCTGCTGCGCGGCAAGTACCAGCACCGCGTGCGCCCGATTCTCGTCAACAACTGGGAAGCGACGTATTTCGATTTCGACGACGAAAAGCTCGACAACCTCGCGGCCTGCGCCGCCGATCTCGGCATGGAGCTCATGGTGCTCGATGACGGCTGGTTCGGCCACCGCAACGATGACAACAGCTCGCTCGGCGATTGGAAGGTCAACCTCAAGAAGCTGCCGCACGGTCTCGAAGGCGTGGCGGAATCGGCGCACAAGCGCGGCCTGAAATTCGGCCTCTGGTTCGAGCCCGAGATGATTTCCGTCGACAGCGACCTCTACCGTGCGCATCCCGACTGGGCGCTCCATGTCAAGGATTATCCGTGCTCGTTCGGCCGCCATCAGCTCGTGCTCGATGTCTCGCGCAAGGACGTGCAGGACTATATCGTGAAGTCCGTCAGCGACATCCTCGCGAGCGGCGCGATTGACTATGTCAAATGGGACTTCAACCGCCATCTGACGGAGGCGTTCTCCGAAGGCCGTGCGCCTGAGCATCAGCGCGAGACGAAGCACCGCTTCATCCTCGGCCTCTATTCCGTGCTCGAGCGCATCACGCAAGCGTTCCCCGACGTGCTGTTCGAAAGCTGCTCTGGAGGCGGCGGCCGCTTTGATGCTGCGATGCTCTACTACATGCCGCAGACGTGGACGAGCGATGACACGGACGCCGTCCAGCGCCAGCGCATCCAGACGGGCACGAGCTATGCGTTCCCGCCGATCACGATGGGGGCGCATGTCTCCGTCACGCCGAACCATCAGGTCGGCCGCGTGACGCCGATGCAGACGCGTGCATTCTGCGCGATGATGGGCTGCTTTGGCTACGAGATGGACATCACGCGCATGAGCGACGCGGAAAAGCAGCAGGTGCGCGACCACATCGCGCTCTATAAGCGCCTGCGCCCGACAATCCAGCTTGGCACGTACACGCGCCTGCTGTCCCCGTTTGAGGGCACGAAGAACGAGACGGCCTGGATGTTCACGTCCGAGGACGAAAAGGAAGTGGCGCTGTTCTACTTCCATGACCCCGACAGCACGGGTGCCGAAACGCTCGTCGGCAAGACATTCTACGGCGACGAGCTCATGCAGGAAGGCATCAACATCGACAAGATCAACAGCGACTTCACGGGGTATTTGTGGGTGCTGGAAAAAGTGGGATAAAGGCATCGATGCTTGCTTTGGAACGTCTTTTGTGATAGGATAAAGATGTCAAAAGAACTTTAGTGCCATCAACGCGCCAAAAAGAAGCGCTTTCGAGCTGGTAACTCGGGAGTGCTTCTTTTTTGCATTGCGATTTCGTACGGTTTTCGCTATACTGGAAATGCCACGGCCCCATCCAAGCCGAAAACAGGCAAAGAGGGGAGGCTTTCATGTGTCCCTTACACTCATTCTGCTGAATCTGGGAATCAGTATCCTCGGCGGCCTAATCGTCGCTGTGATTCTCAAGGCACTGGAACGGCATCAGCAACCGTGACGTGGCACCCTGTGCCAGCGCAGTTCTGCTGCGCATAGGAAAGCCCGCTCCTGGTATCCAGTCAGGAGCGGGCTTTCTCGGCTTTTTCATGTCCCTTACACATGATCTGCTTACTCTGAGTATATCATGTCGGACATGGAAAATCAAGGGGGGAACGCCGGTGCGAAACGTTGACGCTCGTTTCCCGAGGCGGTATAATAAATTGTATTGCCAGAAAGAATCTGATGATTGGATGGTGAATCTCTAGATGAAAGTCACGAAGAAAGATCTCGAGAATGTGGCAGTCCTTTCGCGCCTCAGAGTTCCCGAAGATGAGCAGGAAACGTACATCCAGCAGATGGACGCGATCCTCACGTATATGGACAACCTCGCAGAAGTCGATACGGAAAATGTCAAGCCGACGACGTACGCGCTGCCGATGTCGAACGTGTTCCGCGAAGACGAAGTGAAGCCGTCGCTTGACCGCGAGGCAGCGCTCAGCAATGCGCCGCTCAAGGACAACGGCTATTTCAAGGTGCCGAAAGTGCTCGAAGACTGAGGCAGGGGAGGAACCATTGTGAGTCTTTTTGAGAAACCAGCGCATGTCCTCCACGACATGCTTCAGAAGAAAGAAATCAGCTCCGTCGAGCTGACGAAAGACGTGCTCGCGCGCATTGACGCCGTCGAGCTGCAGGTCGGCGCGTACCTGACGCTGACGCGCGACGCCGCGCTCGCGCAGGCGGAAGCCGCGGACAAGAAGATTGCGGCGGGCGAAGACGTCGCCTTCCTCGAAGGCATCCCAGGCGCCATCAAGGACAACATCTGCACGAAAGGCGTCAAGACGACGTGCGCGTCGAAAATCCTCGACAACTTCGTGCCGCCGTATGACGCGACGGTCATGACGAAGGTCAAGGCGGAAGCTCCGGTACTGCTCGGCAAGACGAACCTCGACGAGTTCGCCATGGGCGGCTCGACGGAAAACTCCGCGTACCACGTCACGCACAACCCGTGGAATACGAAGTGCGTGCCGGGCGGCTCGTCGGGCGGCAGCGCGGCGGCCGTGGCATCCGGCACGGCCATCTGGGCGCTCGGCACCGACACGGGCGGCTCCATCCGCCAGCCGGCCTCGTTCTGCGGCGTCGTCGGCCTGAAACCGACGTATGGCCGCGTCTCGCGCTATGGCATCGTGGCGTATGCTTCGTCGCTCGACCAGGTCGGCCCGCTCGCGCGCGACGTCACGGATGCGGCGAACGTGCTCAATGTCATTTCCGGCCTCGATGAGATGGATTCGAC
>ONJV01000259.1 GCA_900318215.1 uncultured Veillonellaceae bacterium | reverse complement strand
GATCGGAGGCAGAGCCTGACAATCATATCGTATGATTTGTCGGGCTCTCCTTTTAGTATCGTGATTTCGTTACGGAACGCAATTGACAGTCATGCTATGTTAAATGTTACCGTCATTTCTCGTAGTTCAAAAATCGCTTTTCGTATCCCGTGAGACCGCATGATATAAGGCTTCACAGGAATTTTTGTATTTTATCGTCATCTTTGAAAATATTACCGTGTTTTGGAATTTCGGCGGCAAAATGGCGGCAAATTTTCGGGTGATTTTCGGCAGATGACGACCGGTTACAGGATGCTGTCGAGGAGGTCCCGCTCGGCCTGCCGACGCTTGGCGAGGACGTGCGAATAGACCTGCGCCGTGATGCTGATGCTCGCATGGCCGAGACGCTTGGCAACGAGTTCGAGGTCTTCGCCGGCCTCGAGCAGCATCGTCGCGTGCGTGTGGTGGAGCGAATGGAAGCAGAGGCCCTTATCCATGTCGCGGCAAAACTTGTTGATGCGGCGGATGCGGTTGACGTCGAGAGCGCTCCCATCCTCCATGCGACAGATGCGTCCGCAGTCGCGATAGTATCTGCCATACCTCAGCTTGTCCTTCGCCTGCTGGGCGCGCGCGGCTTTCAGGATGTTCACGAGCTTTGTCCCGATGGCGATGGTGCGGATGCCGGCCTTTGACTTCGGCGTGTTCTGCACGGTCATATCTGTGAGCAGCGTCTTGTTGATACGGAGCGTGCGCTCGTCGAGATCGACATCGTCCCATGTCAGCGCGAGCACTTCACCTTTCCGTGCGCCGGTATGATAGGAGATGAGGATGGGGAGCAGGAGACACGTCCCCTTGAAGTGCTCGACGAGCTTCTGGAACTCTTCGCGCGTAAACGTCCGGCGCGGAGTTGCTTCCTGTTCGGCCGGGGGCGTATGCACGCCGCGCATGGGCGTCTCGCTGAGGTATTCGCAGAACACAGCGTAGTCGAACAGGAGCGATAAGACGGCATGGTCGGAGATGACGATGGAACGCGAATAGCTTTTGATTTCCTTGTTCAGGAAGGACTGGAGTTCGCGCGGACGGATGCTGGTGAGCTTGCGGTCGCCGAAGACGGGGAGGATGTGCTTCCGCAGCAAGGTCGTATAAAGGTTCTGCGTGTTCTTCTTGGAATGCGACAATCGCTCCTCTTTCCACTCCAGCGCGAACTCGCGGAAATTCTTTTTCGTTCCTTCTGCAAAGTGACCTGTCTGCGCAAAAGATGCCAGCGCTGCCGCGCGCGCCTTCTCGGCCTCGGCCTTCGTCCGGCCGCCGACACGCTCGACGCGCTTGCGGGAGCTTCCTGTGCCGATTTCGATGGTATAATACCATTTCTTCCCGCGCTTTCTGAAAAATGACATGATGCGTCACTCCTTTCTGCCACTACTCACGAGAGGCTTTCTTTTGACCTTCCACGGTCGTTGTGGTACACTTTAACTAGTAAGAAAAAGCTCACAGAGGGCGGAACTGGCAGCCGCCACCGGATAGCAGCGCGCATGCTTGATTAGGAGATGCAGGAAGGTCACCCTGCCTTGAGCTTTTGGGAGGACGTTCTCTATATGGGAACGTCCTCTTTTTTATGTGTGCGTTTTCATCCATAAAAGACGAATAGCCCTGACCAATGATGTCAGGGCTATCGTTGTCCAAGGGTGGCGGCTAAAGCCGCGTCCTGGATCGCTCGGACATCATCATAACAGAAGCAGCTTACTTTTGCAAGATGGAACGGTCGAAGATAACTCGGACAGCTAAGAACACAAAAAGGCGATTTCGTGTTCTTATTTTTCTACGATATCGATTAACTTTGTAAAAACGTATGCCGTTTTCCGAGGTGTGCCAGGCTCGATGTCCAGCGCAAGCAAGCGAACGGTATCTGCGTCGATTTCTCCGACCTTTTTTGCCTTCATCACATCACTTCCTTTCCTGTCGCCCTTCCCAGCGGCTTTTTCTCAATGCGTATCGACGACTCTAAAAACGAGAATCGGAATGATTTTGTAACGTGACTGTTGAAAAACTTGGTTCATGGCATCCGACATCGCGTCAACAACGTCTTCGATGGCGCCGACCATTTGAGGTTGCTGTTTTTGCTCTACCGTGTCAAGAATCCCGAGCGTATACCATGTCCCCGGCATTCTCACGCCATAGGTACGGCTGATGTCGCTTTGTGTGATGGAAAGTCCGTCGCCTTTCAGAGTTCCGTTCACGGTTGTCCCGTCTACATCAAGCGTGAGTGAAATCGAATCGGACATTTGCGCGAGCAGGTCTGCAACGAGTTTCAGGGAATTTCTCGTAGCTTTGTCCGACGGAAGGCCGAACGCTGACAAGTTTTTGCTCATAATCGGCATGACGGATTTGATGGATTCGAAGTCGTGGATGCGGATGTGCGATTTGATGAGCATCATCTTACCGACACATTCGTCGGGGAGTGTGTCGGACGGGTGGATGTCGAGATCGTTGAGCAGCTGGATCAGCTGGCTATGGTACGGGTCGTATTCTTCTGCGGCGTTGGCTTTCGATTCGTTCGAAGTTTTGATTTCGCCTTGTGCGACCTTGATAGACCCCTTTACAGACAAAGAAGAACCCTCGGAAGTGTCGGTTGTCTTCGTCACACTTCTGAGGGTTCCGCTGCGGAGCTGCGATATGAAAGAATCGGTACGTTCCTTGTCTACATAGAGAAAGTCAATCAGTTCTTGTTCGTCAAGAACGTGAGCTTCTTCGGACGTTTCTGTCCCCATTTTGTTACCTCCTCGGCAATCTGCCGACAACGGGAGGCGTGTTCATCATACTGCTTTTTGATGGCGGCAAAATCAAATTTCACGCCGCTTTTCTTTTCTTGCTGTTCCATGAAGCATCCCTCCTTTTGTGAATGATTATATACTAGAACCTTTAGAATGTGAATCGGTTTGCAATATTTTATTTTCAAAGAACATCCAGCCGCCCTTCCCGGCGGCTTTTTCTTTTGATTACGCGACGTTACGCGACCGTGAGAGCACTTACGTTTTCATCGCG
>ONJV01000260.1 GCA_900318215.1 uncultured Veillonellaceae bacterium | reverse complement strand
CACGTCGCGGACCGCACCGCGCACGACGTCGTTGGTTTCGATAATCTTGATGCCCGTCTGCTGCTCGGCTTCGTTGTCGATCTTGACCGTCCAGCCGACGTTCCAGCCCTTGAGCGGAATCGCCCGCGCCTCGACCGGACCGGAGATTTCATAGCGGTTGGTGTCGATGTAGGGCAGTTCGGTGCGCTCGCCGACGGTCTTCGAAACGGGAAACGCCTTCGCAAATACCGCGTTGCCGGTAAGCGCCAATAACGCCAGCATCATCACTGCGGCATGCTTTTCGCACTGCCTGCGCCCCGCCAGTCGTCCACAATCACTACTTTTGGTCATAGGTCTCCTTTACAGAATCGTAGTTCTCAATTACGGATCATATTATAGCATTCTCCACCACCCCTTGTCACCTACACCCTTATCCCGGATTTTCAGGGATAATTTATCCCGGATTTTCACGAGACCCCCGAAAACATTGGGCGAAAAATATTTTCGGGCGGGTCCAAAACCGGTTGAGACTTTCCGTCCGAGCCGTCCGGGCCTTCGGCCGAGACACGATTATGTATTGCGTCAAGGGGGTAAAGTGAAAAACTTTGTTTTGGATGTGAAATGAGAGAAAATAGTTGTGGCACGGGCGCATGCCCGTGCTTCCTTTTCGTTCTTGTCTTGCGTTTGGTCAGCGGCGGGGTGCCCGCCCGGCAGCAGGGCCCTTCAGGGAGGCCCTGCTGTATTAGGGCGGGTCGCCGCGTCAATCATCGTTTCTTGATGATCTGCTTGGGCGCGTCCGTCACCTTTGGCAGCTTGCCATAGATCAACTCGGCCTTCTTCTCCGCAAAATCCTTTGCACTAGCATATCCGAGTTCGTGCATTCGCTTCGCTCCAAGCTCGCTGTAGAACCTCATCATCTTCCTCTTGTAGAACGCCTCGCTCTCGCGGTTGGGCGTGGGATCCCCTCGCATGATGTGCCAGGCGTAGGTCAGGAGCTTCCTTCCGACGGCACATGCCACCTTGTTCTTGTTTTTCCCTTTGTAGAAGAGCCGCCATCCCCACTTGCCGATCTCCATCTCGCCGCAGCAATTGAGCACGGTGTGTCCCGCTTCGCAGTAAAGCGTCTTCAGGTCCCGTCGGCCGTCTCCGTCGAGGGGCTTGCCGGTGCCGCCTTTCTTCTTGGACCGTTCTTCCTCCTCCCCGCTGGTGTTGCCGATCATGGCGTACCCTCCGTAGGCAGCTAGCTTCGATGCCGTCGGGAAGCGTCTGGCGTCCTCGACGATCACCTGCGTTGCGAACGCGGCAATCTGGTAGACTCCGGGCAACTGCATGAGCGCCAGCATGGCTTTGCTCTCGAGGACGATCTCTGAGATCTTCCGCTCGAGCTCGTCGCGGCGGGAAAGGTAGTATTCGTAGTCCCTGACCAGCATCTCGAGGCGGTCCTTTATGAAGCCCGTGATGTTGAGCTGCTTGATCATCTCGCGGATCGAGTCCGCCTTGGTGTCCCCAGCCTTGATGTCGAAGTCGAATCCACATCGGCAGCAGATCGCCCAGATCCTGTTCGACGTGCGCGTCGTCTCCTTCACGGCGTCGCGGTAGGCGAAGAGGATGTCCCGGTACTCGGCGTACTCAGGCGAGGGTGTCCATACGAACTCGTCAATGTCGCCTCTGATGTATGCGTTGGCAAGTCTGCGGGCGTCGTTGATGTCGCAGACCTTGCGCTTGCGCTGCTTGTCGGCGATGACGTCAGCCCTTACGACCTCGGCCCTGAATCCGATGCCGTTGAGCATGTCCTTGATGAGGGCTGAGTTCGTCGACGCCTCGATGATTGTGATCGAGTCGAGGGGGACGTTTCTCTCGTAGTAGTCCTTGAGCTTCGAGATGTCGCACTTCGGGTTCTCCATGTAGAGATCAGGATTCCAGGGGTCAGTGCATTCCCATACGGAAATGGCCTGCTTCCTGGAGTGTGCGTCCAGTCCGACGATGTACTTCGGACGGCTGGTCGCTTTGATTGACCTCTCCGGTTCTGTTGGCTCTTGCGCTTCTTCGTTCATTGTGTTACCTTATTAACTTGCTGGCACGTAATGGAGCAGACGGAATGTTGCCTGGGTGGCATACGATTATCCGGGGTCTTGCGCCCCAAGCAGGTGGCTTCCGTCGGCGCTCAAACAAAAACGCGGGCGTGGGCCTTTCGGCTTAGCTCATCGTGTCTCTCGAGCGTCTCCCATGCGTGCTGCAAGTGGTTGCCTCCACCTGCAGTTCCGTATCATACTCCATTACGTGCCAGACTTTCAACCCCGAACAATGATCCTGTTGCCAGGAACGCGCAATATATTACCAACAAAAACCGACGACGCGGGGGCTGCTGCGCAGCCGAAACGACGCGGGCGAGGCGCGGTTCGACGGGCGAACGGTCTTTCAGCTGACAGTACGCTGGATTTCCGTTGCCGTTTCGCCCGTCATCGCGCCTCGCCCGCGTCGTTTCGCCCGTCGGGCCGTCCCCGCGCCGTCGGACACGAAACGCTCCGCGTCACGAAAGGCCACGAAAACGCGCGTCCTTCCGTCGTCAGCGACAACAGGCGATGTCAAGCAGCTCAGGCCGCGTCGGAAAACGCGAACTCGAGCTGGTCGGGCTCCCACGTTTTGCCTCATATGACGCTCGTCGCATCATGCGGCGTTTTCGTGATTTTTCGTGGCGCGGAGCGTTTTGTGTTTCGCGCCCGAACGGATCCGAAGGATGCAATGCCGCGCCGCCGATGCGGTGAAGGCCGCGCCAATATCACATCAAGCGAAGCCGAACTGAATGGTCGACTGCGGCCTTCAAACCGCGGTCGGCGGCACGGCGTTGCAGCGGCGGAGCCGCCCGTTCGGACGCGAATTTTCGTGTTTCAGCCCGGAGGGCTCGGCTGGACGGGGTGATAAGCCGACGTTCCAGCGCAGAAAACCGCGCTTTTCAGCGGCTATGAAAAATCAGGGATAAGCGTGTATGGATTTGTGGTAATGGGTTACTCGTTTGCGCGGCTC
>ONJV01000290.1 GCA_900318215.1 uncultured Veillonellaceae bacterium | reverse complement strand
ATGGCATCTTCGGGGCGCGCGCCGAACTTCGTGTTGAGATCGACGTGGGCGCGGCGGTTATGGACGGCGACGCGCACGAGGACATCCGCGTCCGGGACGAAAGCGGCGATTTTTTCAATCTCGCTGACGTCATCAAATGTCATGCGTTTGACGCCATAAGCGCGCGCTGCTTCGAGGCCGCGTTCGTCTTTGACGGGGTTCGCATAAATCATGCGGCTGCCGTCGATGCCCAGCTCGCGACGTCGAAGTTCGAGCCGAGGCCTGCGACCGTCTCGAGGATGGCCGGCGCCGGGTTCGCCTTCATGGCGTAGTAGACGTCAGCATGCGGCAGATGCTTGCGGAGGAACTGGTAGTTCTCCGCGACTTTCGCCGTCGAGACCACGAAGAACGGGCTCGCGTGGTGCTCCAAAATTTCGTTCATTTCTGATTCGCTGAGGTGAAAGCTTCTCATAACACAACCCTTCCTGTTTCGAGATAGATGTTTTTCAAACTGCAGGCCCCCTCTAGAGGGGGCTGTCAGCGCAGCTGACTGGGGGAGTAGTTAGGTGCTGTAGCCAAACATTCTTGCAAACGTCGCTAAAGACCTTAGCAAAGTCTGCATTTCTGTCAGTTCCAGCATCCTACTACTCCTTCCACCGCTTCGCGGTCCCCCTCCCTCTAGAGGGAGGCTGGAGTTCGAGTTTTTTGTTACTTCTTGCATTGTAGTACAGCTGTCTCTCAATAGCAAGAAAAAATACTTTGACGCTGGACTTTTTTTGCATTATGATGGAAATAAGCGAGAAGGATGCAAAATAGAAGCAGCTCTTGAGCCAAAAATCTCTTTTGAGAGGGGTGCTTCTCTATGGACTATCTCGCACATAATATCGCCATCAATCTCGGGCGCATCCGCAAGGCGAAGGGGATGAGCCTCGACGTCGTCGCGGAGCAGACGGGCGTGAGCAAGAGCATGCTCGCGACGATCGAAAAGGGGCACGCCAATCCGTCCATCGGCGTGCTCGGAAAAATCATGAGCGGGCTCCGGGTGACGCTCTCGGACCTCACGCAGGCGCCGTCGAAGGACGCCTATCTCGTCGATGTCGCAAACCTTGCGCCGACGAAGGACGTGCCCGGAGAGTACCGCGTCTGGACGTGCTTCCCGATTGCGGACAACCACATCGTCGAAATCTACCGCATCGACATCGAGCCCGGCGGCACGTACTGGAGCGGCGGCCACGGCGAGCGGACGAAGGAATATCTCTTCGTGCTCGCGGGCGCGCTCTCCATCGAGCTCGCTGGCGGCAAGAGCTACGACGTGGCCGCCGGGCAGTCGTTCCGCTTTTCCTGCGAGGAAGCGCACACGTACCGCAACCTCGGGGACGCGATGCTGAAGTTCACGACGTTCTTCGTCGTGTGCTGAAGAAAGGAGATTTGCGGTCGCACCCGCGGAAGATTTGTCCTGCATATTGGACAGTATCCCGAGGGACTCCCCCTGCCACTTCGTGGCCCTCCCCCCTCTGAGAGGGGGGCTGAAGAAAGTGTAGTTTACAAATTTACGAATTCCCTCTTGACGACTCCCCTCCTGTGTGATATATTGGACACAGCTCAAGAGCAAAGATAAAGATGACAATGACGTCAGCGAACATGAGGATATGTTCGGCTGGCGTTTTTTATTTTCATCCGCATCCTTTCCACTGTTCCAATTGACATGATAGGAGGACAATGACATGAAACTGAAGGACACGGGCCTCACGGCAGAAGACATCAAGGCAAAGGTCAAGAAGTACATGATCGAGACGTACGAGCGTTTCGATTTCCTCGCCGAGACGGCGAAAGACCAGTACATGTATGACGAGAACGGCACGGCCTACCTCGATTTCTATGCCGGCATCGCCGTCAACAGCGCGGGCAACTGCAACGAGAAGGTCGTCAAGGCCGTGCAGGACCAGGCTGCTGACATCATGCAGACGTTCAACTATCCGTACACGATCCCGCAGGCACTCCTTGCGGAAAAGGTTTGCACGACGATCGGCATGGACAAGATCTTCTTCCAGAGCACGGGCACCGAGGCCAACGAGGCCATGATCAAGATGGCGCGCAAGTACGGCATCGAGCACTACGGCCCGAACAAGTACCACATCGTCACGGCAAAGATGGGCTTCCACGGCCGCACGTTCGGCGCGATGTCCGCGACGGGCCAGCCGGGCAATGCCTGCCAGGTCGGTTTCGGCCCGATGACGTACGGCTTCTCCTATGCACCATACAACGACCTCGAGGCGTTCAAGGATGCCTGCACGGAAAACACGATCGCCATCATGATCGAGCCGGTGCAGGGCGAAGGCGGCGTCCATCCGGCAACGCAGGAATTCATGACGGGCCTCCGCAAGTTCTGCGACGAGAACGGCATGCTGCTCCTGATCGACGAAGTCCAGACGGGCTGGTGCCGCACAGGCAAGGTCATGAGCTTCATGCATTACGGCATCAAGCCGGACATCGTCTCGATGGCGAAAGCGCTCGGCGGCGGCATGCCGATCGGCGCGATCTGCGCGACGAAGGAAGTGGCCAGCGCCTTCACGATGGGCTCGCACGGCACGACGTTCGGCGGCCATCCGGTTTCCTGCGCCGCGGCCCTCGCCGAGGTCA
>ONJV01000263.1 GCA_900318215.1 uncultured Veillonellaceae bacterium | reverse complement strand
ATGTTTTACCAATTATAACATGTCTGACCGCAAATCGCAACACAAAACTGCGCCTGCCCGGCAACCGTTTCCATTCTATGAAATTTACGTTAATATTGTCGTTTCCGCTTGCCAGTTTTGGCGAATTCGGCTATAATAAAGCGGTTAGTCGTGTAGAAGGGACGGTGAAGGTGTTGGCGCGGACTTTCCGGGCGCGGTATCGGCGCAGGTGGAAATATGCCCTGCTTCCCTGTACCCTTCTGTGTTTTATGTACGGCCTGTGGGGCGCCATGGAGATCTTCACCGGCAACGCCTCCAACTTCCGCTTCACCTATTTTGAGGCCCTGGCTCCGCTGCTGGGCGTCACCCTGTGCGGCTCCCTGCTGCTGTGCGCCCTGGTATCCCTGCTGCCCCGGCGGCATTTCACCCGGGCCCTGGCCCTGATATTGGCCCTGAGCATATGCAGCTATGTGCAAAACCTGTTCCTCAACCTGAACCTGGGGCTGCTGGACGGGGAAAAGGTGGACTGGAGCCAATACACCGCCCACGGCTGGCGCAACCTGGCCCTGTGGGCGGGGATGCTGGCGGCCATCACCTGCGGCCTGCTGCTTTTCAAAAAGCGCTGCGGCGCTGTATTCACCGCCCTTTCCCGAAAGAAGTACCTCCCGCGTGACGGGAAAAACGCTTTCGGAATGGTTTTCCACAAAGCCGCCCAAAGCTGACCAGCGCTCACATATCCACGGGCCGCCGTAGAGCAGCTCAGCCGCCTTAAAGAACACATTACAGTCAGTCTTTTCTACCGTGAAGGCTTCGGAAAGCTTCTTTACAGCGTTTTCATACGACTGCCTGTACTCTTCCTCAAACCGTCCGTAAAATTCGAGCGGAGCGTCGGGTATGATGATCTTTTCCGGTATCCCGTCTGTAAGAGGAACATCACGCGACCACATATCCTCATCGCATTTTCCGCGGATAACGGAATCCGCAAGCATAGCATCATCAAGCCTGTACGCAAAAACGGTTATACAGTCGAGACTTTCGCACGCCGGAACAAGACCTGTCTTTGGATAAGCGCCGACCGACGGCTTCACACCGTACAGCTCGTTGAGCGCGGCCGGAACCCGACCGGATCCTGCCGTATCCGTACCAAGCGCGAAACAGCAAAGTCCTGTCGCTGTCGCGACCGCCGAGCCTGAGCTTGATCCACCGCTGATATAGTCGGGGGCTAGACTGTTCTTACACTCTCCGTAAGGGCTGCGCGTGCCGACGAGGCCTGTCGCGAACTGGTCGAGGTTCGTCTTGCCAATCGGGATAGCGCCCGCCGCGAGGAGCTTCTTCACGACCGTCGCGCTTTCCTCCGGCTGGTACGCATAAGCCGGGCAGGCCGCCGTCGTCTCTGCACCCGCGAGATCGATGTTGTCCTTAATGGCGAACGGGATGCCCCAGAGCGGATACTTTTCGAAGTCTATCGGCGGCAGCTCCGCGAGATGCGGGCCGATGAGCTCCATCGAGGGCAGCGTGATGAAGATGTGCTTTTCCGCGAGCGCCGCACTGCGCTCAATCACAGATTTCACAACATCACGCGGCGAGAAACTGCCCGTTTCATAGCCGTTTCTGAGTCCGGGAATCGTCAGGATTTCCGGGATTTCTTTTTTGCTCATGCCGTTTTCTCCTTCCGGATGCCTGCGAGAACCTGCCCGGCATCGACCTGGGCACCGCTCTCGGTGCAGATGGCCGTGACCGTGCCGGAGGCCTCGGCCGTGACGGGAATCTCCATCTTCATGCTTTCGAGCACGGCAATCGTCTCGCCTTTCTCGACATGCTGCCCCTCCTCGACGAGGAGCTTCCAGACGCTGCCCGGCACGGTCGCGAGCACGCCTTCCGAGCCTGCAGGGATGACAGCCTCCTGCTGCGGCGCGGCCGCCGTCTCGCTGACGAACGTATCGAGGCCCTGTTCGTGCCAGCGCTGCTTCTCCGCTTCAAAGGCGGCTTCCTGATGCGCCTTGAAGGCCGCACTTTCCTCGGCAATCGAAGTGAGATATGCCTTGTACTCGCCGAGGTTGAAACTTGTCTCCTCGATGCGGATGTCGAAGTTCCCGCGCAGGAAATCATTGCGCGCCTTGAGGAGCTCGTCTGGTGCGACGGGATAGAAGCGCAGCTGGTCGAAGAAGTTCAGCAGCCACGGCTTGCCTTTCGGGAAGTATCTGGTCGTCTGCAGCGAGTTCCACATCTGGATCGTGCGGCCGACGAACTGGTAGCCGCCAGGCCCCTCCATGCCGTAGACGCAGAGGTAGGCGCCGCCGATGCCGACGGCGTTTTCCGGCGTCCACGGACGCGCAGGATTGTACTTCGTCGTGACGAGGCGGTGGCGCGGGTCGAGCGGCGCCGCGACGGGCGCGCCGAGGTAGACGTCGCCAAGGCCGAGCACGAGGTAGTCGGCATCGAAGACGATGCGCTTGACATCATCGAGAGAAGCGAGGCCATTGATGCGGCGGATAAACTCGGGGTTGCTCGGGCACCACGGCGCATCGGGGCGCGTCGTCTCCTGATAGCGCCGTGCCGCGAGCTGCGTCTGCGGATCGTCCCATGAAAGCGGCAGATAGACGATGCGCGACGGCACCGTGATGTCGTCGAGGTGCGCGAGGTGCGCATTGGCATCGACGATGGCATCCGCCATGGCCTTTGCATCGGTCCGCGCGAGGTCGAAATGCACTTGGAGCGAGCGGATGCCCGGCGTCATATCGATGATCGGGAGCTTCCGCTTTTCGAGCTCCTGCATGAGGATGTGCGCGCGGAAGCGGTACTCGATGCCGAGTTCCATCGGGCCGAATTCCATGAGGACATTTTCTTCGCCATCGAGGCGCAGGCAGTATGCCATGCCGTCTGCCGTGCCCTGCGCGAGGATGGCATCCTCCGCTAAGACACCGGAT
>ONJV01000265.1 GCA_900318215.1 uncultured Veillonellaceae bacterium | reverse complement strand
GGTAGGCGTCGAGGTCGGCCTGCTTTTCAAAGGCCGTGCCGTAGATGCGCTGGAGCATCTTGTTGTGTTCGTCGCCGCGCCAGTAAGCGCCCGCGATGCTCATGAGCTTCAGCGCCTTGACCTTGCCCGTCGAGGCAACGTGCGGGCCTGCGCAGAGGTCCGTGAATTCGCCCTGCGTGTAGAGCGTGATCAGGGCGTCTTTTGGCAGGTCGTTGATGAGTTCGACCTTGTAGGACTCGCCGAGGCCTTCAAAGAGCTTCAGCGCTTCGTCGCGGGAGACTTCCTTGCGGACGAGCGGCAGGTTCTCCTTGACGATCTTCTTCATCTCTTTTTCGATATTGGCGAGGTCGGAGTCGCTGAGCTGGCGGTCCATGTCGATGTCGTAGTAGAAGCCGTTGTCGATGGCCGGGCCGATGGCGAGCTTGACGTTCTCGTTCTTGTAAAGACGCTTCAGCGCCTGCGCGAGGATGTGCGAGCCCGTATGGCGGAGCGCCCAGCGGCCGTCGGCGTCTTCAAACGTCAGGAATTCGACCTTTGCGTCTTTTTCAAGCGGCGTCGCGAGGTCGACCGTCTTGCCGTCGAGTTTGGCAGCTAAGACTTTCTTTGCGAGGCTGTTGCTCACCGATTTGACAAAGTCGGCAATGGACGTCCCTTCCGCGACTTCGCGGACAGCGCCATCTTTCAGCGTGATGTTCAGCATGGAAATTTTCCTCCTTGTAAAACAAAAACAGCTCGCCCCTCGAAAGGGACGAGCTGCAATTCTCGTGGTTCCACCCTGCTTGCCTTTTCCCATCGCTGGGAAAAAGCCGCTCACCATTGATAACGGAGGCTCGCTCCGGCCCGCGCTAATCTCCCGCGCCGCAGTGGCGCCAGATTTCACACCGGCAGTTCCGAAGGGGTGGCAGCGGTCACGCGCAAGGCCATCCCACCATCGGCCTCTCTCTTTCGGGCGTGTCCCCCGCTGTCATGTCTTCGTCATGACTTGTAAACAATGCTCATTATAGGAGTTCCCCGCCCGGCTGTCAAGGGCGGACGGAAAAATTTCAGTAGATGTGATACTCCTTCCACGGAATCTGGTCGAGCCGCACCGTCTTGAGAAAATCAACGATGTCCTTGCGGCCGTAGTAATGCGGTGCGCCGGTATTGTCCTGGCTCATCAGGATGATCGGCATGTTCGGGAAGAACGACGACAGCGCCATCCGCGTCTCCACGAGCCGCTGCGTGTAGCGCGTGACCTCTGGTCGGACCGAGACGATGGCGAACGTCACCCCCTGCTCGATGATGACGGCTCCATGAATCGTCATGACGTGTCCCCCTTTCGGCGAAAAAAATTTGCAAAAAAGACCCGCCACAGCTGTGACGAGCCTTTTGATTTCTGCTTTGGAAAGCTGGCAATCAGCGCTTCGAGAACTGGGAAGCCTTGCGTGCTTTCTTGAGGCCGTATTTGCGACGCTCTTTCTCGCGCGGGTCGCGCGTGACGAAGCCGGCCTTCTTGAGTGCCGGACGGAGCTCGGCGTCCATCTCCATGAGGGCGCGCGTGATGCCGTGACGGATGGCGCCTGCCTGGCCCGTCACACCGCCGCCTGCGACGTTCGCGATGACGTCGTACTTGTCATTCGTCTCCGTGAGGTTCAGCGGCTGGCGAACGATGAGTTCGAGCGTCTTGAGGCCGAAATACTCTTCCATATCGCGGCCGTTGATCGTGACCTTGCCTTCGCCCGGGACGAGACGAACGCGTGCCACGGACGATTTTCTGCGGCCCGTGCCGTAGTAGCTAACCTGTGCCATGTACTAATTCCTCCTATCCCTTAGCGAATGTCGAACGTGAGAGCTTCCGGCTTCTGCGCTGCATGCGGATGCTCCGGGCCAGCGTAGACGCTGAGCTTGCGGAACATCTGTGCGCCGAGGCGGTTCTTCGGGAGCATGCCCTTGATGGCGTGCTCGAGGACGCGCGTCGGGAAGCGGTCGAGCATCTGGCCGGCCGGCGTGAACGTCGTGCCGCCCTGATAGCCGGAATGACGGAAGTACGTCTTCTTGATGAGCTTCTTGCCCGTGAACTTCACTTTGTCTGCATTGACGACGATGACGTAGTCACCCGTATCCACATGCGGCGTGTACGTCGGTTTATTCTTGCCGCGAAGGACTTTCGCGATCTCAGCTGCGAGGCGGCCGACCGTCTGGCCTTCCGCGTCGACAACATACCATTTGCGCTCGATATTGGCAGCATTTGCCATGAACGTTGTCTTCATGCGTTTTCCCCCCTAATGATTTAGGTAAATTCAGCTCGGATGTTCGGAAACAGGCTTCCGGGGCTGATGGAAACGCTCGTTCTGACATCACATGGAACTATTTTACAGATTGGAGAGGGCGTTGTCAAGGATTTTTTCTTGGCAAGGGGAAATTTTTTTAGATAAGCCTCCCTCTCAGAGGGAGGTGGCCCCGAAGGGGTCGGAAGGAGTCTCACAAGATGGGCGTATGCGATTCTGGATTGCTTTTTACACGGGCGCCGCAGTTGCTTTTTTCGGCGCCCGCGTAAGTAACAATCGTGCATTTCACACTTCGTGCTTGTGAGACTCCCTCAGCTTCGCTATCGCTCAGCAGCTCCCTCTGGGAGGGAGCCTTCGCTCGAAGGATGGTTCTTATATCTTGCTCTTTGGCTGGGCGGTGCCGAGGTGGGCCGTGCTGTTGACGAGTTCGACGCTCGTCGTGCCGTCTTCGTGATAGCAGACGATGCTGACGGCCGTGTTGAACTGGCGGATCGTCCAGAGGTAGCGGAGGTCCATGTGGAGGGCGTGCGCGAGCAGCGTGCGCAGGATGGCGCCGTGGGCTGTGACGGCGATGGTCTCGCCCGGGTGCGCCTGGCAGAGC
>ONJV01000268.1:2855-4183 GCA_900318215.1 uncultured Veillonellaceae bacterium | reverse complement strand
TTCCTCCCTTTCCTGTTCGCTCAGTTTGTTAGCAAAGTAAGCCAGCCATCGTTCCATCTTCGTCATCTCACGGACAGGCTTGTGCATGAATTTCGGGATTTCGAGGAAGTGCAACTCCATGTCCTTGTTCAGACGGTCGCCCGTCTTGGCATTGTAGATGCTGTACATCGCATGCGGCTCGGCCTGCGTCAAGATGTTGAACGCCAAGATATTGATGGTGATGGCCGGCCGCAATTCGGCGTAATCCTCGCCGCTAAGGATGCCCGTCAGATACATCTGTGACCAATAATAAAGGGTGCGCCTCTGCATGTTCTGGTAGTTGATAACCTGCACTTCGACGTCGATCATCGCGCCGGAGTCGAGTTCACAGGCCACATCGAAGCGCGTCAGCTTGCCGCCATCATCCTGCGGTACCTGCTCCGTCTGCGTGAAATGGATATCCCTGATTGGCCGCGCCAAAGAATCCTCGAGCACCGCATTCAAAAAATCAATCGTGATGCTCTTGCGTTCTTCTTTGCCAAAAACAAACTTGAACAAAACATCATTCATAGGATTGATTTTATGTGCCTGCAGCTCGGCCAAGATTTTCTGCCGCATCTCTGTTTCCGACATGGTAGTTCTCCTATCCGCTTTGATTTCTTTCAAACATTATATCATGCGCGCAAACGGCAGACAATGAACGGCCTCCGCATTCTGGTAGTATCGGCAGACAATGAACGGCCTCCGCATTCTGGTAGTATCTTTCGCAATTATTCCCCTGACAGCAGGATTATTCCACTTTCCCAACCGTGGCAGGAATCCACACATGATTTCTCGAATTTCACCACAGAAAGACGAACCCATTCTGTCATGATTCGTCATGGAATCTGCATTTTGAAAGGTGGATGCGTTATGAAAAAGAATCCGAAGATGGGCCAACATTTTATGAAGTGCGCGACGGCAAATGGACGGTCATGACAGGCTACGGCTACCAACAGCCAGCGTACAATGCAGGATGGATCATGCTGCATTACTTTGAAGGCGGAACGCTCTGAAAATCACTCCATTGGCACTGAATAATGGCCATGCAGGCACTCAATACCTGCATGGCCATTTGTGTTTCCAACATCGCAGTACAAACATGCTATGCTTTTTATATGCGCTCCAGCATCACAAAAGCACCATGCGTAAAAACTCATACGCATCGATGCTGCCAATCAAGCCGCCAACAGCGCAAGATTATTTGTCCATCTTCTTCCATTTGCTTCCCCCAGGTTCCGTAAAAATTCCTGTAACGGCATCATAGCTGCACGTTTCACCAAGAAGCGTCAGGGTTCCCTTGCCCGTCT
>ONJV01000268.1:0-2845 GCA_900318215.1 uncultured Veillonellaceae bacterium | reverse complement strand
GCCCGTCTGCTGATTAAGAGAAGCTTTTACCGTCGTCGCCTGAGTGGACGGCTTATATTTCTGGTGCGTACGTTGTTCAAACAAAGAAATCTTATCCGCATCCATCATAAATGTTACCTTCGTCGGCGTAATTTCAAACACGCTCCATCTCTGCATATCATTTGATGGATTTACCATTTTGTATTTTCCGCAGACCACTGACATGGCATCTGCCTCGATCTCCGTCCCGTCTTGCGCATACATCGTTGTCTTATCGACAGAACCATCATCTTTCCATGTAAACGTCGTTTTCTGATATGCCAGAGCGCCATACAGCTTCAAATCCGTTGGTGCGCCGCTGGCATCGTAATAAGATTCGGATGCCACCCAGCCATGCTCATCGTACGTATAATCGATTTCGGCTACACTATACCCTTGAAATTTTCCCATCTGCAGGGAGGTGGCATTATCTCCGTGATAAAATGTTTCCTTGGCAATACTTCCACGTTCGTCATATTCCAAAGCAACGGCATCAATGTTGCCGGAAAAAGCTTTCGCATTTCCGTCTGCGCCACACGTAGCAATTTTTGAGACATTTCCTGCTGAATCATATGTCAGGTCGATTTCTGCAATCGCAGTCCCTTCCATACCGAAACTCTGACCGGATTTGCCGAAAAATGCCACCTTCGAAGGTGCCGTTGCATCCTTGTCATATGTATAGCGCGTAACAGCGCCGCCCGTAATGAAGCCTTCCTTAGCCTCCATGAGCCCTTTCAGCATATCGCCAGGCGCAGTCAGAGAATAAATAGCCGTCAGGCCTGAAGAAACTTTGACATCAACAGGATTGTCATCCACACCAAAATGCGCTTTTTCAATGAGCCGTCCCTTTTCGTCATAACTGAACGTCTCTTTCGCCCAATACGGTCCCTTGACCAGATTGCCGCCATCATTGACCCAGGAAATCGAGCTGATGCGATCTTTCTTTTCTTTGTCGTATTCAATCTGCAAAGCCGTTGCATTACCACCGTACAGCGTTGTCGCCTTGACAGCATTACCATCCTGATTTGCCATGCCGATTTTGTTCAGACGCTTCTCACTATCATAACTGAACAACAATTGCGAGATACCGCTCTTCTTATCCTTGCCAATCTGGTTCTCCCCGTCTTTGTTGTAAAGATATGCAGCCTTGACTTCATTTGTCTTCTCGTCTTTCTTGAAGCGAATGGAGTACGCATTGAAATATCCCGTGCATTTCTCCCCGGACGCATCAAAAAATGCATACTGAACAAACCCATTATCCTGTAGCGTAACGACGACGGACGCAAAACGCCCCTGCCATAATCCTTCCGTCGTCTTCCATACAGCAGTACGCGTGCTCTTCCCCTGATACTCTGTCGTAATCTTCTTTACCTGGTCTTTCTTCTCTTTGTCCATCTCAACTTTGTAGACAAGTCCTGCTTTCTGGACTTCGCTATCCGAAAGCTTTCCTTTCGGGATAAATTCTCCATTGGCGGTCATTGCAATTTCCCGATAATAACCATCGTGAAGCTTCCCATCATCTGCGCCCATCGAACATCCGACACAAAGCAGCAAAAGAAAAAGAGAAACCACCCCGACTAAGACCCGCATCAGCGTCGAAGTCTTTTTCACAGATACATGCAACATGTTCATCGCTTCCTTTCTATTTTCTTCTATTATCCCATTTTTTATTGTTTTAATCACGCATATTCCGGACGGATTTCGCAAAGCAGTTGACGGAATACGAATAATCCCAACCGATTGCGAAAATATGATATGATGATGGCAGGAAATGACGAAGGGAGGCGGTCACGATGCTGGATACGGCGATGGCGTATCTTTCGAGCCAGTATGAAAAGGTGCGGCGGCTGAATGGGGCAAAAGTGCGCAGCGAGGTCTGGCTCGTGTCGGATGATGCGGGGCGGCCGGCGATCATGCGCATCGTGCATGCGGGCGGGATGCCGTTTGCGCTGCTGCGCGAGCATCAGGGAATGGCGACGCCGTTCTGGCCGGAAATCTTCTTCTGCGCAGAAGACAAAGACGAGACGATCGTTGTCGAGGAATATGTCAGCGGCCATACGCTCGAGGAACGGCGCGTCGCACGTCAATGGCTGACGGAGGCGGAGGCGCGGTCGCTGCTCGCGCAGGCGGCGGCCGGCCTCGCTGCGCTCCACGCACTCGGCATCGTGCACCGCGACATCAAGCCCGCGCATCTCATCGTCCAGCCCGGCGGTTCTGGCGCTTCCGGTTCTTTGGGTTCCGTCCGGCTCATCGACTTCGATGCGGCACGCGTCGTGGCGGCAGGCGCGGCACACGATACGCACCGGCTTGGCACGGAAGGCTATGCGCCGCCCGAGCAGTTCGGCTATGGGCAGACGGACGGACGAAGCGACATCTACGCGCTCGGCGTGACAGTGCGCGAGCTCCTGGGTCCCGACTTTGCAGAAACGAGCCGCCTCGGCCGCATCCTCGCGCGCTGCACGGAAAAGGATCCCGACCGCCGCTACCCCGATGCCAACGCGCTTGCTGCCGCGCTCCAGCCATCGCGAAAACGAACATACCTGCGCCGCGCGGCCATGCTTTCCGCGACGGCCGTCCTGACGCTCGCGCTCGGCGGCGGCGCGCTGCTGTTCTTGACGCCAAAGGGTACGACACCGGCGCAGGAGCTCGAGCAAACGCTCGAAGATGCGACAACGAAGGCGACGGACGAAGCGCGGCAGGTGCGCGATGCCGTCACAGGCAAAAAAACGGCTCAATCATTTTTCCTGTGGGATGAGCAATCCCCGGCAGGTTAATGGCGACTCATGTCGATGAGCTTCAAGAAGAAGTATTCATCGTCAGGATAGCC
>ONJV01000270.1 GCA_900318215.1 uncultured Veillonellaceae bacterium | reverse complement strand
CTGCGTGCCACGAACAGAACACGTCGAAGGCCTCGTAATTTTCCGCCAGTCCCGCGACGGACTCATTCATCGAGCCGGAAAACGCAACAACATTCCCAGCCTCATCCTCGATGAGGCCGAGCTTCTCATGATACATGCCAGCCCCCGAAAGGTCTTTCGTTGTCGCAATCCGAATATCGAGGAAACCACCTGCAATGAGATTCGCTAGGAGATTCCAGCGGTCGTGCATCTCGGGGGAATCCGCTTCAACATCATCGAGCTTGCGCAGGAGCGCTGCCTCGATGACATCCGACCGTTCCCGATAACCGCGCTCGATGGCTTCGCAGTCTTCTTCCGAAAGATGCGGCGACGCGACGACCTCCATCCGCCCGCCCCGCCGTACGAGGCCGCAGACGCCCGGCAGGATGGCAAGGAGCGCCGTCGAGGAAAAGAAGCCGACCGCCCTGCGATAGCGGCAGGCCCGCGAAAGCAGCGGTACATAGAAATCGTGCGGCACATCATCACGGAGGGTGCGGTACTCGGGCCGGATGGATACATCGGACAAACGCATACGATCAGGGCATCTCTCTGATATGTCATTCATTGGCACAGCTCCTGCAAATGCTGTTGCAAGTCCTGAAGAATCAGATGATACCTGTCCTCCAAGAATTTCTTCTGGTCTGCTTCAACTTTGAAATCCTTTGGGCGCTCCGGGATGAAGTGATCCGTGATGCTGCCTGCATAGAGATTGTCCAGATAGACCTGTGGCGACTGTGCACCGATGAATTTGTTTGCCAGGCTTGAGATGTACGTCAGATTGAGCGGGCTGTTCAGGAGATTTCGTTTGTCCTTGCGAAGGTCGCTCGTCACGTTCTTCATCGTCTTGCTCGTGCCAAGCGGGATGATGTGATGGAGCTCGAGCTTGAGCGGGATGGATGAAGTTGTTCCATTGAATTGGATGCTGACCTTCTCATCATTTGCGACGCGCTCTGAATTATATAAAAAACATCCTGAGCATCACGCGCAAATGGATTGTAGTCCTCCAGCCGGCCTGCGAACTGGTACAGCCATGCAACATCTTCGGCACACCGATGGTTCTGATTCGTGATATATCTCCCAGAAAAAAGAGACACCCAGTACCAGTATTCCATGCGGTCGAGCTTCTTCGCATCCTTCAAGACGGTCTCATCCTGCATCAAATATGCAATGGGCAGCACCATCAGCTTATAACCCATCTGGTCAATCTTGCAGAGACCGCAACGCTGATTCAGGAACGTGACAGCGCGCAGCAGGGAGCGGATGGCCAGCTCACTCTTTTCATGAATCGCTGCACTGTCCAAGTTCAAGATGTTCGTCCGCTTGAACAGCAAGTTAATCTTGTTCGCAGTTCCGCCGACATTCTTTTCTTTGATAATCGGCATCTGATCCTCCGGCATCTTGATCAAGAGTGCCAGCATATCCAGATACCATTTTTGGAATGTCGATGTCATACGTGATGTCTTCGCATCGATGATGCCCATCTTTTCCGCTAAGAACTTTCCATCTTTTTGCGAATCTCCGGCATTTTTCTCGATGAATTCTGCTATCCGCTGCGTCAGCGGAGGATAGGACTTGCACTTTGCCGCCCGCGCAACGATGAGATCATACGGCGAGAGCGCTGTTCCAGAATTGTTCAGATTCTCGAAAATCACGATGGCGCGGCTGATTTCGTCTTTCTTCAAAGTGATGAATGTAAGTTTCTGGTTCATCACATCAGAAAGATAATCCCGCATAGCTCCGGCCCATTCCGTCGACAATGTATTCGAACAATCTTTCCAATCGTCATCATCCATCGACGGTGATTCTGACACCCATTTCTTCGCTACTTCATCAATATCGCAAAGGTTTTTGAGAATCTCCTTTTTCAGATCTTCATCCATAATCTCCCAGTCTGCCTGGATATCTGCCATCCGGCTCATCGCAATTCGATTGAGAATGGTTGATACATGCTTGTTCGTCCCATAGAGCTTATAGAGCGGTACCAGGCCATGTGCCGCAGATTCACGATAAAAATCCTTTTGTTGCGCTCGTGGCCCATACCATTGAGCAGAATCTGTCTTGGAGAGCGGATATGTTTCCAGCCGCCCTTCAATTGCTGAGGGTTCCAGTTTGTTCAACGCAGCGCTTCCCTGAGGGAACTTCATCGAACGCATGCCGAAGACATCCTCTTCCCCTTTTTCCGGCATCAAACGCAAGAACCAGCGAACCTTCAATTTATTGTCCAGTTCCGTCGCCCAATCATCTCCATCGTCCGTGATATCAGAAAACGCATTCTTCAACGTGGACAATCTTTGCTGACCGTCAAGCAGATAGGACAGCACCTGGTTTTCCGTCTCTTTCAGATGATTTTTCTTCCAGCACATCTGCTTTCCAGAAAAATCACCGCTTCTCCCTTCCAAAAGCAACATTCCGTTGATGGGAATCTGCACGAGAAACGTGGCAATCAGGCTCTGCTGCTGCGCCGTCTTCCAGACAAAGTCTCTTTGGAAATCCGGCAGTACCAACGTACCTTCGCGATCCATATCAAGGACATCATGAAATGTCTTCTCCATTGTCATCTTCCTCCTGCTGCTCACAGTTCCTCTGCTATCTCATCGAGCACTACCCGCAATCGCTCGAAATCCTCACTCCCCGTCATCGCACTGACGCTGAACCGCACGGTTCCCGCAGGAAATGTCCCGAGGAAGCGATGCGCTTCTGGTGCGCAGTGGAGACCGGTCCGGACGGCGATGCCGCGTTCGCCGAGGATCTTTCCCGCTTCGTCAGGCGCGAGGCCATCGAACGTTGCCGAGATGACGCCGATACCCTGCTCTGGCACGATGGGATGGATAAAATCGTAATGCGCCAGGAGCGCGAGCAGGCATTCGCGTGCCTTTCGTTCGCGCATAAAGAGCGTGTCAATCCCCTCGCGCTCGATGTAGCCGAGCGCTGCACGGAGACCCGCAGCCGCAAGCATGTTGCGGCTGCCCGCTTCGTAGCGCAGCGGAGCGACGCCTGGCATATCGGGATTTGCAGAATCAACGCCGGTGCCGCCATAGAGGAGCGGCCGCAGGCGGATGCCCTTGCGGAGCATGACGCCCGCCGCGCCGAACGGGCCGAGGAGTGTCTTGTGTCCTGCGAAGATGGCAGCATCGGCCTGCGCTGCGACGAGGTCCAGGTCGATGAGTCCTGCCGTCTGTGCCATGTCAAGCACGGTCATCGCGCCCGCCCGCTTCGCGCATGCAAAGATGTCTGCGGCCGGTGCCACAGCGCCGCAGACATTGCTCGCATGGCTCAGGACGACAAGGCGCGGCGGATGCATGGCGAACTGTGCCTCAATGGCCGCGAGGTCGTACGTGAGCGTCTTGCGAGCAACCGCGAGATGTTCCACGTAAAACATCGTCTGTTGCTGCAAGACATGGAGCGGCCGCAGAACGGCATTGTGTTCGAACGGCGAGATGTAGACGGTCTCCCCTGCTGCGTAGTCCTGTCCTTGCAGCACGAGGTTCAGTGCCTCCGTTGCCGAAGACGTCAGCACGGCAGTATGCTGCTCCGTATGGAAAAGCTGCCCGAGCGCCTGCCGCACATCAGCGAGCAGCCGCCCGGCATCACGTGCGCCTGCATAGGCGCCGCGCCCTGCACTACCATCGCCATGATGGCGGTAGAAGTCATCCATCGCATCGTAGACACCATCCGGCTTCGGATACGTCGTCGCCGCATTGTCAAAGTATGCCGTCTGTCCCATCGTCGTTCCTTTCCATCTATGCTGATGCCATGC
>ONJV01000271.1 GCA_900318215.1 uncultured Veillonellaceae bacterium | reverse complement strand
GCCCATGAGCACCATCGTATCGACCTTCTGTCCTTCTTTGCGCAGCAGCTGGTCGATGAAGACAGTTTCGGCGAGCATTTCGCCCCCCGTGAGGTCGCGTGCGCGGCCATGCAGCGTCGAGGCGCAGAACGCACAGCCCATCGCACAGCCGGCCTGCGTCGAAATGCAGATGCTGTTGCCATACGGCTGCCGCATGAGCACGGACTCGACGGCCGTGCCATCTGCAAAGGCCAGCAGGTATTTGCTCGTCTTGCCGTCCTTCGACTGCAGGATGTCCTTCGGCGTCGCCAGAAAAATCTCGAACGCGTCCGAAAGACGGGCGCGCAAGTCCTTCGAGAGATTCGTCATCTCGTCAAACGACGTCGCGCCCTTCTCATACATCCACTGCGCGATCTGCTTCGCGCGGAACTTCGGGAGACCGAGCGGCGCAAGAACGTCCTGCAATTCCGCTACGTTCTTGCCAAATAAGTTTTGTTTCATTGATTTGTTTCCTTAACTTGCGTTTCGTTTCATTCGCGCGATGAAGAACCCGTCCGTCCCATCAACATTCGGATAGAGCTGCACCATCTTTGCTTCGCGCGGCTTTGTCGGCAGGTACTGCCCTGTTTCCTCAATCTCAAACTGCGGATGCGTCGCGAGGAAGGCTTCGACGACTTCTTCATTCTCCTTGCGGTCGATCGTGCAGGTGCTGTAGACGAGCACGCCGCCGATTTTGACGGCCTCGGCCGCGCTCGTCAGGATGTCGAGCTGGAGCTGCGGGAGCTTTCGGAGCTCTTCTTCATTCTTTCGCCAGCGCGCGTCGGGCTTGCGGCGCAGGACGCCGAGACCGCTGCACGGCGCATCGACGAGAACGCGGTCGGCCTGCTGCGGGAAATGCTTTCCAATATCACGCGCATCCAACAATTCCGTATCTATGATTTTGATGCCGAGTCGCTTCGCATTTTCCTCGATGCGCGCGAGCTTGTGCTCGTAGATGTCGCTGGCGACAATGCGTCCCTGGTTTTTCATGAGCGCCGCGAGATGCGTCGTCTTGCCGCCCGGCGCGCTGCAGCAGTCGATGATGAACTCCCCGGGCTCCGGTGCGACAACATGCGCGACCTGCATCGAGCTCTCGTCCTGCACTTGAAAGAGCCCTTCCTGAAGCGAGGCCATGCGGTCGAGCGCGCCATGCTTCTGGCAGAGGATGCCCTCAGGCGCCCAGTCCGACGGCGTGACCTCCGCGCCCTCGCTTTTCAGGCGTTCAAGCAGTTCCTCGCGCGTCGTCTTCAACGTATTCGTGCGCAGCGACAGCACGGCGTCCTCATTATCAAACGCGCAGATGGCCGCGGCCGCATCGTATCCAAAGGCTTTGACCCAGCGCTTGACCATCCACTGCGGGTGAAACGACTTCAGCGCGAGCTCTTCCGTCGCATGGCCCTTGCCATGCGGGAACGCGCATTTTTCCGGCTCGCGCACGGCCGAGCGCAGCACGGCATTGACGAATTTGACCGTGCCCGGATGGCCGTATTTCTTTGCGAGCTCGACGCATTCATTGCAGGCCGCCGAATCCGGCACCTTGTCCATATAGAAAATCTGGTAGAAGCCGAGCCGCAGGATGTTGCGGATCATCGGCGCGATTTTGCGCACGGGGCGGTTGACATAGCGGCGGATCATCCAGTCGAGCGTGCCGCCCGCCTTGACGGCGCCATAGACGAGCTCCGTCAGAAAGCGCCGGTCGACGTCCGTGAGCTGCGCCTTGCGCAGATTCCGCGCCAGCGCGACATTCGCATAAGCGCCTTCCTCGTGGACTTCGCCCAGCACGCGCACAGCAAGGTTGCGAACCTTGTCCACCTTCTCGGCTTTCTTTGGCTTTCCAGCCTTTTCTGCCTTTTCAGCGTTTGCCATCCTGCTCCGCCTCCTTTTCTTCTTTCTCCTTCTTCGGCTCTGGGATGATGATTTCTTCGAGCTGCTTCCGCACGAGGTCCATATCGACATGCGTGTTGTAGCACGGCCCGTTCGGCCGGATGTTCAACACGCCGATGGCCGGCAGCGGATAGACGTCCTGGATGCCGCTCATGAGGTCGCGCTCGCAGGCGATGGCCAGCACGGCTTTCGGCCGCGTGTCGCGCACGATCTGCCGCGCGAGCGTGCCGCCCGTCGCGACGAAGAAATGAAATTCCATCTCGTCGGCGAGCGTCACGAGCGCCCCGATGTCACAGCCGCCGCAACGGTGGCAGTTGTGCGGGTCGCGCGTGATCTTGTGCGGGCACGAAGCGAGCTGCAGGCAGTGCGGTGTCACGACAAGCAAACGGCTTGCCGGCACGCGGATCTTGCGGCGGCGGAACAGCAGGTTGCTGACCGCGATGAACGACGCCTCGAGCTTCCGGCGCCGGATGCCGAACAAGCGGCCAAGATAGACGGCGAAGGGAAACAGCGCATTGATGAGCTCATACGTCTGCTTCTGCAAGATGCCGAGATACGGCAGGCCGCTGACGGCCAGCACCATGTTGACGATGCCGAAAAACGCCAGCAGCACGACGGCCGAAAACGCCGCCCCGAGAAGCGTCGGCAGCCATGGCTGGATCTCCGCAAGCCCCGGCACGCCGATATACCAAATGACGAAAAGGACGACCGCCATAAGGAGGGTCGTCAGAGAAAGCATGCCGAGAAACACCCGTTTCTTCGGGCGTTTCGGCATGATGAAGTTTTTCTTGATATTCTGTGTGGATTCCATCGCTTTTCTCCAAAGTATGGAAGTATGGAAAAATACTTCTGAGCTTGAAGCTCAGCCTTCAAAACGCGCCGGCAGCGTAATGCCATG
>ONJV01000272.1 GCA_900318215.1 uncultured Veillonellaceae bacterium | reverse complement strand
ACGTGATGGCGAGACGACGGCCGATGGTCGGGTCAGCCTGGAAGCGGAGCTCGCCCTCGATCTTCGTATGCGTCGATGCGAATACGCGTGGGATGTACTGCTCCGGCACATCATACGTCACGTTGACAATCTCGTCGATGCCGATCGTGCTGTCCGTCGCGATGCGGACTTTGCCCGTCATGACATCCGTGTCATCTGCCGAATAGTCTTGCCCCTCGATGAGCGCGCCACCAGCGGCAACGGCTGCAATCTTCCACTCGTCACCGACCACGAAGTCCGTGCCCGTCGAGCCTGCGGCAAATGTCACCGTGACGCCGTCGGAGAGCGTCTGCGCCGTGCCCGTGACAACGGTCGGAGCACTGTAACTGCCTGCCAACCCCTTCTTCCAGACGAACTCTGCATCCGTAATCGTTCCTGCAACGCTGTTCGACTTCGTAATGAGGACATAGTAGTCTTCCGTCTTCGTCCCCGTGTACGTGCCGCCAGACGTGACAGAGCCCGTCGATGCCGTCATCCCGCCCATGCTGTCGAGCACAGCAGCCTTGATGGCTGCCGCCGTACTGGTTGCACGCGTGATCGTGAGATTCTTGTAATTGTATGCTGGCGTCTCCTCATCATCCGTCAGCAGATAGAGCTCATCGCCCGGCGAAACGACGAAGCTCTTACTGTACGTCTTTGCTTCGATGTGCTTGATGGCCGTATCGCCCCAGCAGGCAAGAGCGACATTCACAGGATCCCACTGGTCCATCGTAATGGTCAGCGAGAGGTCGCGCTGCGTCTCTGCCTGCGCGATGAGCTCGCGCGTGCCGCGCGTAGCGTCACGTTTCTCAACCGTGTTGACGTTCCACGTCTGCGTCGCTTCGGAGCAATGGCCGAGCGTGCGGAATACCTGGTACGGATTGGCCGAACGGTTGAAATTCTTGAAGCTCCACTCACCAGCGGGGATGCTAAGGTCCGCCGGATTCTTCGACGTAACGACAGCAGCCGAAGCGAAGCGCTGAAGGTCAAACACAAACTTGTTCATAGGGTTCATTCCTTTCTCCACTCAAAGAGCAAGACCATCTGATTGCCGAGATACGGGCGGACCGTCGAACCGAAAGGCGCGACGCCCGCGCCGTCGATGTTCGCGGCAATTCGATGATTCTTCAAAAGATAATCCTGCAAGACGCGCAGATGCGCGAGGATGGCGTTTTGCACGCGGTACATCTCGCGGTACGAAACCATGATGTCCGTGCTGTCCGTCTTGTACTTGATGTTGAGATAGACCGAGAGATTTGTCACCTGTGTGCTCTTCTCTTCCGCATCTGTCTCACTGTCCCAGTCCACCTCGATGATGGACTTCCCCGCCGCGCCTGCCTGCCCCGATGTTCCCGTCGGTGACTTCGCGCCGCCAACGGGACCGACCTGATAGAACGAGAGTTCGGGAAGGGATTCGAGGTACTTCATCACGGCTTCTAGAATTGGAAGCCACATGAGTTTCATCGTCATGCCCTCCCCACCCTCGTCGTGAGCGGGATGTCGAGTCCGCTGTCTGCGCCTTCGATTCCCGTGAACGTTTCGGCCGTGATGCGAGATTCCCACCGCTGGTATTCCTTCTCGTAAATGGCACGCTTGCGCTCATAGGCATCATCCTGCGTCTCGAGATTGCGGTCGATGTAGACCGACTGGTTCCGAGCACAAACCATGAGCGCATAGAACAGCGCGAGCTGTGAAATCGGATAGGCCACCGGCGTCCGAATCTGATCCTGGCGAACCTTCAGCCGTGCGGCGAGGCCGTTCACGTACTGTGTGCTTTCCTCGATGTCTTCGTCCGTCAAGAGGTCTTTCAGGAGGACGTCACGGACATCCTCGATATGAAAATACATAGGCGTTCACCTCATTCCAGTCCGGCCGCTTCCAGCGCCATCTTCGTGCGCCGGCGAAAGATTTCGTTGATGCGCTCGGCCTTGCGGTCGGCGGCTTCGTAGAGGAAGCGGTCAGCCCGCGAGCCCGGATGCATGACGCGCCGTCGGAAGACGAACTTGCTCCCTTTTGAGAAGCGCAGAACCTTCCGCGCCTTCGAGACGTCTTTCGGAATCTGGTACTTCGCATGGCGCGGGCCGTAGAGACCTGTCGGCTCATGGACGTACTTGCCATACGGCGCTACATCTTCGTCGATAAAGACGATGCCCTCTACGCGCATGCGGTTCACGCGATAGCTGATAGCGCGTTCGAGCGCTCCCGTATGCGCATGGAATCGATGCTTCTTTCGCGCCGATTCCTGCACGGCCACACAGGCTTCTTTCAGCCCGCGGCGGATTTCACGGAGTGTCGTCTCTGGCGCGATTTCGGCAGCATGAAGAACCTTTGCGGCGTCAAATCGGACCTTGATGTCCATGATTTACGCCTCTTTCTCAGGCTTTTCAGCTTTCTCTGCCTTGACATCCTTGTCGGTCTTTCCGACCGCTACATTCTTTGGCGGTTCTGATGCCGTAGCTGGCTCCTTCGCCGATTTGTCATCCTTGACTTTCGGCGGCGTCTTTTTGTAGCCGCTCTTCAGAAACACGTCCTTGTCGGCGTCATTGACGATGATTCGCCCCTGCGCCTTATAGAGCGTGATGGTCTTCTGCATCATGTGCGTTCACCTCTTTCAAACAGTCAGGATAAGCCTGCTGAATACGACCGAGCTCCTTGAGCGCCGCCTGCATCAGCAACCTTGTTCCATGCGTTGCCGTACAGGAGAGTTCGAAAAAT
>ONJV01000275.1 GCA_900318215.1 uncultured Veillonellaceae bacterium | reverse complement strand
AAAAAGATAATCTTCTCAAAAAAGACCCATCTGCTCAAAATTTCATCAAGCCATATTTCATGGGGCGCGACTTGCTTCAAAATAAGCCACGTTATGTTATTTGGTTGTATCATCAAGCTCCCGCCGAAATTCGAAAACATCCGCTCATTATGGAACGTGTGAAAGCGGTGCGAGAAATGCGTCTCAATGCAAAAGGCGCATCTACGCAGAAAGCGGCTGCTACGCCAACACTTTTTCAAACAATATGCCAGCCTACTCGCCCTTATTTGGCTTTTCCGCGCGTATCTTCGCAAAATAGACGGTATATTCCAATCACGTTTCTTGATGAAGATACGATATGTGGCGACAAACTCATCATTGTTCCAGAAGCTACCCTCTATCATTTCGGAATTTTGATGTCAAACGTGCACAATGCATGGATGCGCGTTGTAACGGGACGTTTGAAATCGGACTACGAATATTCTACGAACATCTACAACAATTTTCCTTGGCCTCGTCCGACGCCCGCCCAGCAAGCAAAAATCGAGCAGACCGCGCAAGGCATCCTCGACGCCCGCGCCCTTTATCCTGACAGCAGCCTCGCTGACCTTTATGACGAAGTCCTGATGCCGAAGGAACTCCGCGACGCCCACCGCAAGAACGACCGCGCCGTCATGGAAGCCTACGGTTTCTGGGGCAGGCTCAACACGGAGAGCGACTGCGTTGCCGAGCTCATGAAGATGTATCAATCCTTGGTCGAGGAAAGCGAGAAGCAGAAGAGGTGAACCCTATGGCAGAAAAGACTGTTCGCGAGCGGACGGAAGAGCTCGAGTATCAGGTGCTCGCGCCGGAGGCGGCGAAGAGCCGGGAGGCGCGGCGGAAGGACGAAATGGACGAGTGCCCGTTCCGCACGAAGTTCCAGCGCGACCGCGACCGCATCCTGCACTCGAAGTCGTTCCGCCGTCTCAAGCACAAGACGCAGGTCTACATCGTCGCGGGCGACCACTATCGGACGCGCATGACGCACAGCCTCGAGGTCTCGCAGATTTCGCGCACGATTGCACGCGCACTGCGGCTCAATGAAGACCTCACGGAGGCCATCGCGCTCGGCCATGATGTCGGGCATACGCCGTTCGGCCATACGGGCGAGGCGGCGATGGCGGAGCTCACGGGCCATTTTGTGCACAACGAGCAGAGCCTGCGCGTCGTCGAGTTCCTCGAAAAGGGCGGCAAAGGGCTGAACCTCACGATGGAGGTCAAAGACGGCATCGTGAACCATCGCGGCAAGCGCTTGCCGCGCACGCTCGAAGGGCGCATCGTCCGCACGGCCGACCGCATCGCCTATCTGTCGCACGACTATGACGACAGCCTGCGCGCGGGGCTCCTGAAGCCCGGCGACCTGCCGGACGTCGTCTACGAGCGCTTCGGCGAGGACACATCGCACATGATTACGAGCATGGTTGCCGACATGATTGAGGCGTCAATGGGCAAAGGCGACATCCTCCAGAGTCCCGAGGGCAAGGAGACGATGGACATCTTCCGCACGTTCATGTTCGAGCATGTCTACCATTCGACGGCACTCGCGCACGAGCGGCGGCAGGCGATGTTCGTGTTGCGCCAGCTCTACGAATATTTCATCGCGAATTTTGACAAGCTGCCGCAGGAGTTCGTGGCGCGCGAAGCGTGCTGGGGCCGCCAGCAGATTGTGACGGACTATGTCGCGGGTCTCACGGACAGCTATGCTGTGCAGCTTTTTGACGAAATCTTCATGCCGCCCGTCGGCCTGATGGTGCATTGAAGGCAGGCACGTCCCTTCCGAAGGGATGCATGTTGCTCTTAAAAATTTTACGAGATTCAAAGAATAAATTTTGTCAAGAGAAAAAGGAAATTCTCTTTTTTTGGTGAATATATATACCTTGACGGAGGGAGAAGACCATGGACAATGCTGAAATGGACGCGTTCGTCGAGCGCGTGGAGCAAGGCTCCGACATTGTCGATGTCGTCTCCCAGTATGTCACGCTCAAGCGGAAGGGAAATCGGTTCTGGGGGTGCTGTCCGTTTCATCAGGAACACACCCCGTCATTTTCGGTCGTTCCCGACAAGGGCTTTTTTTATTGCTTCGGCTGTCATGCAGGTGGCAACGTTTTCAAATTTCTCTCGCTCATCGAGAATGTGAGCTACTTCGAGGCCATCAAGCTGCAGGCAGAGAAGCTCGGCATCCCCATGCCGGAGCGCCATCGGTCAGAGGCGGAAAAAGCGCGCGAGCAGAGGCTCAAGGACTTGCTGAAAGTCAATGAAATGGCGCGGAACTTTTTCCATAACTGCCTGACGATGACGCACATGGGCGAGGTCGGGAAAGCGTATTTCGCGGGGCGCGGCATCTCCATGGAGACGATTGACGAGTTCAGCCTCGGTTATGCGCCGGACGCCTGGGACAAGCTGACAAAGGCTTTCACGGCGCGCGGCGTCTCGCGGGACTTCCTGCTCGAGGACGGGCTCTCGATGGAGCGCCAGGGTGGCGGCCTCTACGACCGCTTCCGCCACCGCGTGATGATCCCAATCGCGGATGAGAAGGGACGCATCGTCGGGTTCGGCGGGCGCGTCCTCGACGACAGCAAGCCGAAATACCTCAATACGAAGGAGACCGTCCTCTTCAACAAGCGGCGGCTGCTCTTCGGCCTCGACCGGTCGCATCAGGCCATCCGGCAGGCGGGATATGTCATCATCGTCGAA
>ONJV01000276.1 GCA_900318215.1 uncultured Veillonellaceae bacterium | reverse complement strand
AGTCGAACATCGCCTATTGCTCGCAGTGCGATTATGCGGCCAGTGATGAAAAGGCCGAGCTCAAACCTGAGACGATGCCGACAGAAGACGCTCTTCCGCTTGAGAAAGTCTCGACGCCGGGCACGAATACGATTGAGAGCCTCTGCGATTTCCTCAAGATTCCAGCGGGAAAGACCATCAAAGCCGTCGCTTATCAGACGGACACGGACGAGCTCGTGCTCGTCTTCATCCGCGGTGACCATGATGTCAACGAGGTCAAGGTGCTCAATCAGGTTGAAGGCGCTCTGGAACTGCGCATGGCGGATGAGGATGTCATTCAGGCCGCGGGCGGCTGCCCGGGCTTCATGGGCCCCATCGGCATCAAGAAAGGCACGCATGTCTTTGTCGATGCAAGCGTCATGAACGTGCAGAACGGCGTCACGGGCGCGAACGAGAAGGACGTCCACTACAAGAACGTCAACCCGCAGCGCGACTTTGACAAGGACGCCATCGTCATCGGCGACTTCCGCATGGTCAAAGAAGGCGATCCGTGCCCGCACTGCGGCGCACCGATGAAGATGACGCGCGGCATCGAGGCGGGCCAGGTCTTCGCGCTCGGCACGAAGTACAGCGCAGCCATGGGCGCGACGTTCCTCGACGAGCAGGGCAAGGAGCAGCCGCTTTACATGGGCTGCTACGGCATCGGCGTCGGCCGCACGATGGCCGCCGCCATCGAGCAGAACAATGACAAGGACGGCATCGTCTGGCCGCGCGCCATCGCACCGTTCGAAGTCGTCGTTGCCGTTGTCAATGCAAAGAAAGACGACCAGCTCGCCTATGGCGAAGAAATCTACAAGGAATGTCAGGCAGCAGGCATCGACACGCTGCTCGACGACCGCAAAGAGCGTGCAGGCGTCAAGTTCAAGGACTGCGACCTCATCGGCTATCCTCTGCGCGTCACCATCGGCCCGAAAGCTGTCGAAGGCGACACGATTGAAATCAAAGTCCGCAAGACCGGCGAAGTTATCATCTGCCAGCGCGGGGAGTACCTCGCGAAAGTGCAGGAACTGCTGAAAAATCTCTGACCACGAGCCCATTAAGGCCCCCTCTAGAGGGGGCTGTCAGCCGAATGGCTGACTGGGGGAGTAGTAAGGTGCAGAAGCCGAACAAACATACAAAATGCGCTAAGGCATATCGTTTCAAACATGATGCCTTAGCGCATTTTTTGATTTTGTCAGGCTTGTGCTTCCTACTACTCCCCCCGCCGCTCACGCGGCCCTCCCCCCTCTAGAGGGGGGCTGCAGGCAGAGTTTATTTCGGGTTATACTCCGTGATTTTGAGATCCGGCCGATCGTTGAGATTCACGACATTGTCCTTTGCAATTTCGATGATCGGCTTGGCCTGGAAGTCGTTCGGGAACGCTGCAATCTTTCCTTTCGACCCGTCCGACAGCACGACGCGCGAACCGAGGAACGCGTCCTTGATGCGCGTGAGCACGGGGACGCAGACGGCAGGGTCGAGCGTCGTGTACATTTCTTTCGTCAGGTACTCGATGGCCGAGAACGGCGTGCGCTTGACATAGCCTTCGCGCTCCGTCGTGATGTTGTCGTAGATGTCGGCAACGGCGATGATGCGCGCGTACTCATAGATGTCTTTTCCCGAGCTGCCGAATGGGAAGCCCGAGCCGTCCATGCGCTCGTGATGCTGCAGCGCTGCGAGCTTCACGCCCTCGGAGATGTCATCCTGCGTCTGGAGGATGTGCTGGCCGTCGACGGTGTGCTGGATGTAGTGCTCGTAGTCTTCGCCCGAGAGGTTTTCGATGTTCTTGTCGAGCAGGCGCTGGTCGAATTTCGTCTTGCCGATGTCATGCAGGAATCCTGCGAGCATGAGGTCTCGGGCTTCCTCGCCGTCGAACCGCATCCATTTCGCGATGACGCCTGCGAGAATCGAGACGCGCAGGCTGTGGTTGTAGACATCGGCCGCGAGATGGTTGAGCTCGAAGAGGTAGTCGATGACGCCGCTCGAGCGCGAGAGCGGTGCAATCTGCTTCGTCACGACGCCATCGGTTTCCGAGACTGGCACCTTGCCCGTCTCGCGCACCTCGTCAATAATCTGGCGCGCCGTTGTGACGACGTTCTTGTAATCTTTGACGAACGCATTTCCACGATTGAAGATGGCAGCGACCGTCTGGTAGTTTTTGCTGAGCTCGTATTCATCCTTGACATAGACAACAGGGATATTCAGAAACGTCAGGCGCGTGATGTGCGCTTTCGTCAAAAGGGTGTTCTCGGAAAGGATGACGACCATGTCGTCATTGACCAGGGTGCGGGCGAGAATCATGCCCGGCTTGAGGTCTTCCACAGATACAGCACGCAAAGTGAATCCCTCCTTGCAGATTTGTTCTTATTTCTATTTATTCGACCTTCAGGGGCGATTCCCTGCTATGTTCTGCAAAGATAAGACGTTTGATGCAAGGATTTTTTATTTTTACTGAAAAAGAAAACGAACGGCTGTGAAAATGGGAGCTTTCTGGCGCGATGGGAAGCATCCGCCTGTAAATCTGTAAATATCCGATTCTTTGACGGTTTCATATTTTACCAGACGAAAGTATAATCGACGTTATGAGATGCAGATTTTATGGATAGGGGAGAGATCGATATGATGAAATGGAAGAAACTCGTGGCACTCGCTTCGGCGGCCGTCCTCTCGGCGGC
>ONJV01000277.1 GCA_900318215.1 uncultured Veillonellaceae bacterium | reverse complement strand
GCGTTCATGGAAAAGCGCGGCATCCCCGTCGAGGAAGAGGAAAACGGCATCGTCTTTGACGATCCGAACTTCTCCATCGAGCGCCCGAAGCGCCTGCAGGAGATGCTGTTCGCCATCGAATCGAGCGGCGGCGACGTCATCACCGTCACGCAGCAGGAGCTCGAGGAAGCCCGCGCCGACCTCGGCCGCCGCGGCGTCTACGCCGAACTCACCGCCGCCGCCGGCCTCGCAGCCGCAAAGAAATTCTTCCCCCACGGCAAGCCCGACAACTACAAAGTCGTCGTTCCCGTGACGGGCAGCGGCTTCAAGCGGTGAAGAAATTCGCATTCGCACCCGCGGAAGCAGGGCAAGTGAGATAGGCAATGACGTACAAGGGACTCCCTCAGTCAGCCATTCGGCTGACAGCTCCCTCTGAGAGGGAGCCTTCCTTTTTTGGAGCCCCCCCTCTCAGAGGGGGGACGGGCCCGAAGGGCGGGGGGAGTCCCTTGCAGGACGTGTGAATTGGTACGTCGTATCTTCCGCGGGTGCGACAGGAAGGGAGACACACTATGCTTCATGGAATCATCGACATCGGCTCGAGCACGGTCCGCATGGCCATCTACGACATCCACGGCGGCGACATCGACATGCTGCTCAAAAAGAAGCACGTCGTCGGCCTCGCGGCCTACGTCAAGGACGGCGTCATGACGCAGCAGGGCATCGACAAGGCCGTCGAGATTCTTGGAGAATTCGTCTCCTTCCTGCACTGCTTCCACATCACGCACGTCGCCGCTTTCACGACGGCCGCGCTGCGCAACGCGAAGAACAGCCGCGAAGCCGTCGCCGAGATTGAGCGCCGCACGGGCCTCTCCATCCGCGTCATTTCGGGCGACGAAGAAGCCACGTTCGACTTCATCGGCGCGACGCACGCCTTCGGCCACGAGAGCGGCCTGCTCGTCGACATCGGCGGCGGCAGCACGGAGCTCGTCGCATTCGCGGGCGGCAGCATCCAGCAGAAAGTCAGCCTGCCGCTCGGCGCGACGGACTTTCATGCGCGCTTCACAGGCGACGTCCTGCCGACGCTCGCCGAATGTCGCCGCATGGAAGAGGAAGCTGGCCGCATTTTGGATGGTGCCGAGCGCTACGTCACCGAGGGCGCGAAAGACGCCTTCACGGACCTCCGCGTCGCCGAGCTCGCCGGTATCGGCGGCACATTCAAGAGCGGCCTCGCACTTTACAACGCTGTCTATGGGAAACCGGCGGACAACCTCGTCATCGACGCAAAGAAGCTCCCCGAGCTCATCCGCCGCTTCACGAGCGACCGCGACCTCGCGCAGGAAGACGTCGTCCTCCTCATGCGCGCCGTCCCCGACCGCCTGCCCACCATCCTTCCCGGCCTCACCATCGCTCACGTCGTCTGCCAGCATTTCGGCGCGAAGACCATCACGTACAGCGACTCCGGCGTGCGGGAAGGGTACATCTACAGCGAGATTATCGGGAAATAAACGTTTGAGATACAAAAGGAGCCGTTGCAAATGCAACGGCTCCTTTGTTATGAGCAAATGTTGGATTTCAGTCTTCCACCATGACCGGCTGCTCGTCGTCATCATCGTGATGACCGCCGAAGAGGCCGGGCAGCAGCGTGATGACGCTGACGCCGAGGCCGATGAAGAGCGGGCTGACGCTCGTGTGCATCGCGGCCGCGACCACAGCGGTCAGCGTCGAGAGAATCATCGACATGAGCGCCACGCGCGCACTGACAGCGTGCGGACGGAAGACGGCAACTGTCAGCGGCAGGAAGATGCCGCCGCCTCTGAGCGCCATCGAGAGGTAGTTCCAGAACAGCACCTGCGAGCCTTCGTTCGCGAGCGAGAACGCGCAAGCCGCGAGGATGACGCCGAGGACGACGATGCGGCTCAGGCGGAGCTCCGCCGAAGCGCCCTCGACATGGAAGACTTTCGTGAAGATACCGCGCGTCAGCATCGTGCCGATGCCGAGCGAGAGGCCGGCGATGGAGCCGACGAGCGAGAGCAGGATGCCGCCCATCGCGATGGAGCCGAGCACGGCCGGTGCTTCCGTCAGGAGGTAGGCAGGCAGTGCGAGGAGCGGTGCAACTTCCGGATGCGCGACGTGCATGTACATGCCGATGAGGGCGCAGGGGAGGCCGACCGGAATCGTGATGAGGGCTGCAGTGAACGCGCCGATCGATGCCGTGCGCGGATTCGAAGCGGAGAAGATGGCCTGGATGTAGCTCTGCGTGCAGAGGACGCCGACGAGCAGCGAGAAGACGCTGACGAGCGCGTTCTGGACACCATTGCCGATGAGCGAGAACCACGGGAATGCCGGAAGTGCGGCGCTAAGGGCCGCGTCACCCGAGATGGCGCGCCATGCGAGGATGCCAGCGATGAACAAGCTGCCCCAGAGGATCGCAGCCTTGATCATGCCGCCGACGCCTGCGCTCTTGAGGCCGCCGAAGAAGCCGTAGCAGGCAACGAGCACCGTGAGGGCGAGCGCGGCCGCCCAGGACGGCATGCCAGTGAGTGCCGCGAGAATCGCGATGCCCGGCAGGCAGCTCGCAACGGCGGAGAAGAAGATGCCGAGCGACGACACGACCGTCGTGAAGTGGCCCGCACCCTTGCCGTAGTTCAGCACGAGATACTGGGCGATCGTCTCAAGCGCC
>ONJV01000278.1 GCA_900318215.1 uncultured Veillonellaceae bacterium | reverse complement strand
CTCTGTCTGGTATGGCGGGACGCTGAGCCGCCCGGTCGGCTATACGACGGAGGACGGCATCTATCGCGACTCCGAGGCTATCGGCCTCGGCCCGTCGATGATGCTGCGCTGGGAACGACCGCTTGTCGGCAAGCTCACGGGCAGCATCGACGGCACGGGCTCGCTGCTGTTCTACAACCAGGCGCATCCCGGTGACGGCCGCGCCTACGGCTTCCTCTGGCGCATCGGCCCACGCCTGCTCTATCACGCGACGGGCAAGGACGCCGTGAGCCTCGCGTATCTCTTCCATCATTCCTCGAACGGCATGCATCATCACAACCCGGGCTACAACGGTGTCGGTTTCTCGCTCGGCGTGTCGCATACGTTCTGAGCTGCAGGCAAACAAAAATCGTGCGCTCCCGCATAGGGGACGCACGATTTTTGTTTGAAAAAGATATACTGCTCAGTCGATGAGTTCGATCTGCTTTTTTTCGAGGAAGTTCCGCCAGTTCGTGCTGACGGGCTCGTCGGTGACGAGGGCGTCGACCTGGTCGAAGTCGAGGGCGTGGACGAAGGCGGTGCTGCCGAATTTCGTGTGGTCGGCGAGCAGGATGACGCGCTTGGCGCGGGCGGCCATGCAGACTTTGATGGTGCTTTCGGCGTCGTTTGACTCCATGATGCCGTGCTCGCGGTCGAGGCTCTTGCAGCTGACGAGGGCGAGGTCGACGTTGTAGCGCTGGAGTGTCGTGAGCGCGACGTCGCCGACGAGCGCGCATGAGTTCGAGCGCACGACACCACCAGTCGAGATCAGGTGGAAAGGCCCTGAGAGGTAATCGTGTACGAGGCGCACGGAGTTCGTGATGATCGTGATGTCCTTCTTTCGCTGGAGCTCGCCGATGAGCGCGAGGCAGGTTGTGCTCGCATCGACCATGATCGTGTCACCATCGCTGACGAGGTGGGCGGCACGCGTGGCGATGGCTTGCTTGTTCTCGCTGAGAATCGTGCTGCGCTTGACGAACGAGATGTCGTCATTCGTGTGCTCGTTGAGCACGGCACCGCCATAGCTGCGGCGCAGGAGGTCCTTGCCTTCGAGCTTTTCGAGGTCGCGGCGGATGGTTTCTTCCGTGACGCCGAAGAGCTTTGCGAGTTCGGAAACGTAGACTTTTCGCTCTTCATTCAATTTGTCCATGATTTTGCGACGACGCTCGATGCCCAGCATGATGCCTCACCCCTTCAAATGTCATGCTCTATCTTGCTTTCTTTCATTATACAGGAGAAAACTTGTAAAAGCAACAAAAAAACATGAAATCAAAAATGGGAAGTTTTGGGAATACAGAACACATCTTCTGGATTTTTTCAGACGGATTCTCTATAATATAATGTCAGAGTTCAAATTGGGGATTTTGGTTTCATGAATCGTAGGAATTTTATCAAGAACAGTGGGCGCGTGCTGGCTGGGGCGCTGCTGCTGCCGACGCTTTTGCCACGATTTGCCGAGGCGGCCTGGCAGACGCGCGGCGGCGAGGGGCTGCCCGTCCGGGAGACGTATCTGCATTTCCGTTCGCTCGAAAACCGCGACGCGACGGATGTCATCATCCTGCACCACATCGGCAATACGAATGCCGATGTTTCGGCGGCGACGGTGCATCAGTGGCATCTCGCGAATGGCTGGGCGGGCATCGGCTATCACTATCTCATCCGCAAGGACGGGACGATTGAGCGCGGGCGGCCGCGCGATACGGTCGGCGCGCACTGCTATGGAGAAAACTGGCACAGCATCGGCGTGAACATCGTCGGAAATTTCGAGGTCGCCATGCCGACGGACGCGCAGCTCGACGCGGCGGAGCGGCTCGTTGCACGTCTCTGCCAGATGTACGGCCTGCGGCCGGGCAGCCGCACAATCAAGGGGCATCGCGATTTCAACGCAACGGCATGCCCGGGACAGAACCTCTATGACATGTTGCCGGATGTCATCGCGGGCGTGCAGACGTATTACGGCGCGTGAGCTTCGGGGGAGGGGAAATCATGGCGTTTCATTATCGTTGGTTTTCGCATGACGAGGAGCTGACGGATGAGTTCGGCGTGCGGCACAGCCGCGCCCTGCTCGACAAGAAAGAGGAACCAGCGCAGCCGACAAAGTACGCGCGCGGCGAGATTGCGAGCATGATTGTCGCGCTTGCGGCGCTTGGTTATGGCATCTGGACGGGCATCACGTCGTTCATCCTGTTCGGCGCGGCGTTCCTGATTTTCGAGATGCGGCGCATCATGCCCATGCTTTTCGGTCCGATTGGCGTGCCGATTGCGAATGTGATGCGAGGCTTCAGCATCGTCACGCTCTTCGGCGCGGTGCTGCTGCTCTTTCTCTGATGTTCTGATTTTGTCTGTTTGCTGGCGATTGCATCGAATCAAATCGGTGCAATCGCTTTTTTCGTGTCAGAAAACAGAAAAACAGAAAGAACCAAAAAGAAATACAAAAAAATTCTTGATTTTTATCTGGTTCTGTTGTATTATGTGAACTGTAAAGAGAAACGGAAAAGAAACATCGAAAAAGAATCAAAATTACCAGAAGAATCAAAAGGTGAGAAACGTGAAAGATAAAGAAGAGAAACAGTACTATCTGGCCATCGACATCGGCGCGTCCAGCGGGCGCCACATCCTCGGC
>ONJV01000279.1 GCA_900318215.1 uncultured Veillonellaceae bacterium | reverse complement strand
ACGACGATGTCATCGGGACGCACGAGAATCTTCAGCATTTCGTCGACAGCCTTGTCGTGCAGGATGCCCAGGAGCAGCACGCGGGATGCCGTCGGGAAATAATCGTCGAGCCCGCGCCGGAGCACCGTCATGCCGGCCGGATTGTGCGCGCCGTCGATGACCGTAATCTGGTCGTCCGCCGCGCCGACGGCCGGTACTTCGAGCACTTCGAAGCGGCCGGGCCAGACGACGAGGCGCAGCGCCTCGTGAACGGTCTTCTCGTTGATGCGCTGGTCGCCATTGTGCAGCAGGTATGCCGCCATGATGGCGAGTCCCGCATTCTGCACCTGATGCGCGCCGAGCAGGTGGAGCGCGTAAAGGTCGCGGCTCACGCCTGCAATCGTCGAGGAAAAGAAGAATTTCTGGCCGCGCGGCGAAATCTCGCCGGCCTCGACTGAAAAGTCCTCCCCTTCGACGAAGATGTCGGAGCTGTGGCTTTCCGCCGTCTCGCGGATGATGGCGAGCGGCATGCCCGTGGCCGCCGTCACGACGGGAATCCCGTCCTTGATGATGCCAGCCTTGTGATGCGCGACGCCCGCGAGCGTGCCGCCGCAGAGCTTCGCGTGCTCGAGCGCGACATTCGTGATGACAGAGACCTCCGGCGTGATGACATTCGTCGAATCGAGCAGGCCGCCGAGACCGACCTCGATGACGGCATATTCCACTTTCTTCTTTGCGAAATAATAGAACGCTGCTGCCGTCAATGCCTCGAACTGCGTCGGGCACTCGGCCCCCTCGGCCATCATCTCGTCGATTTTCTCGCGCACAGCCGTCAGGCATGCGGCGAAATCCGCCTCGCTGATGGGCTGGCCGTCGATCTGCATGCGCTCGGTATACGAGACGAGATGCGGCGAGATGTAGAGCCCCGTGCGGATGGACGACTGCTGGAGAATCGTGGCGAGCATGGCCGAGACCGAGCCCTTGCCATTCGTGCCCGTCACATGGATCGTGCGGTAATGGTCTTGCGGCGTGCCGAGGAGCTCGAGCAGGCGCTGGATGCGTGCGAGGCCGAGCCGCACGCCGAAAACATTCAATCCATCGAGATAAGTCAGGGATTCCCGATAGTTCATGATTTCTCTGCCTCCATCAAAGCTTCTTGAGGTCGGCGAGGCGCGCTTCGAGAGACTTCATCTTTTCTTCATAGCCTGCGAGCTTCGTGCGCTCGCCCTCGACGACCTGCGCCGGCGCCTTCTTAAGGAAGCCCTCGTTTCTGAGCTTGCCGTTCAGCTTCTTGATTTCCTTGCCGAGCTTGTCCATTTCCTTCGTCAGGCGCGCCGTCTCCTTCTCGACGTCGATAAGGCCCTTGAGCGGCAGGTAGATCTCGACGCCGCCGACAACGCCCGCCATGGCATTCTCCGGTTTGCCGGCGCCAGCTGCAAGCAGCGTGACGGGCTCGGCAGCCGCGAGCGCGACGAGATAGCCCTTGTGCGATTCGAAGACCGGGCGCAGCGTTTCGTCCGTGAAGTTCAGGATGACTTCGCTCTTCTTGCCCGGCGCCGCGCCGACCTCGGCACGCAGGTTGCGAACGGTCTTGATTGTCTCCATGATGGCCGTCATCTGCGCTTCGATGTCGTCATTGATGCAGCCTTCGTCCCCCGTCGGCCACTCCGAAATCATGATGCTCCTGACGCTCTCGTCATGCGGCACTTTCTGCCAGATTTCCTCCGTGAGGAACGGCATGAACGGATGCAGCAGGCGCAGCGTATGCTCGAGGACATACGACAGCACGTAGAGCGCCGTGTTCTTGGCCCGCAGGTTCTCCTTGTCGTAGAGGCGCGCTTTCGTGAGCTCGATGTACCAGTCGCAGAACTCGTTCCAGATGAACTCATAAATCATGCGGCCAGCCTCGCCGAGCTCGAACTTGTCGAGGCATGCCGTGACGTCGCGCGCCGTGCGCGCATAGCGCGAGAGGATCCAACGGTCGGCGAGCGTGTAGTCGCTTTCCTCGGGCTTGAAGTTTTTGTCGAACCCTTCGAGGTTCATGAGCATATAGCGCGATGCATTCCAGATCTTGTTCGCGAAGTTGCGCGCACTCTCGACGCGCTCCCAATAGAAGCGCATGTCGTTGCCCGGCGTGTTGCCCGTGATCAGCATGAAGCGCAACGTGTCCGCACCGTACTTCTCGATGACCTCGACCGGGTCGATGCCGTTGCCGAGGGACTTGCTCATCTTGCGGCCCTGGCTGTCGCGCACGAGGCCGTGGATGAAGACATGATGGAACGGGATGTCCTTGCCGAACGCGAGGCCCATCATGATCATGCGGGCAACCCAGAAGAAGATGATGTCATAGCCCGTGACGAGCGTCGCCGTCGGGTAGAAATGCTCGAGCTCCGGCGTCTTGTCCGGCCAGCCGAACGTCTCGAACGGCCAGAGACCCGAACTGAACCACGTGTCGAGCACGTCCTCGTCCTGATGGATATGCTTGCTGTGGCAATGCGGGCATTCCGTCAGGTCCGTGCGGCTGACGCTCGTCTCGCCGCAGTCGTCGCAGTACCAGGCCGGGATGCGGTGACCCCACCAGAGCTGGCGCGAAATGCACCAGTCGCGGATGTTCTCGAGCCAGTTGATGTAGATTTTCGTGAAGCGCT
>ONJV01000282.1 GCA_900318215.1 uncultured Veillonellaceae bacterium | reverse complement strand
AATCGAGCGGCAGCGGCGTCGCAAAGACGCGGTTTGCCACGTCGTTTTCAAAATTGAAGGAATCCACACCGGAGAAGTAGAGCGCTTCTTCTGCGGCTGCAAGTGCCGAGGTGCCGAGCTCGATGCCGAGTTCGAGAAGCTTCCGGTGCTTGCCGTGCACGACGTCGAGGCGCTGCTCGACGACCATGATGCTGTCATACGCTTTTCGTTCGGGGTCTTTGTCGATATTGTTCTGGATGCGCTGCTTTGTCTCGCCGATGAACGTTTTGAGTTCCTTGAACTGGTCTTCCTCGCTCTTGAGGCGCTCATTGAGGTCAGCGACAATCTTGCGATAGTGTGATAGCGTTTCTTCCGAGACGATGCTGCGGTGGATTTCGCGCCGGATGCGCGTGATGCGGTCGCGCAGCGTCTCGACATCGAGGCGCATTTCCTCGACCTGGCGCAGTGCAAGCGTGAACTGGCCTTTTTCGAGCTGCTTGCGAAGGATGAGCTGGTTGATGGACAGCTGGTATTCATTGAAGTATTCCTTCGTCGCAAAGACGAGTTCGAGCCCTTGCTCGTCAAGTACGTAGTATTGCGCATTTGATGACACATCGACCTTGTCGGCTTTGAGATATGAAAATTCGGCTGCGCGCTCCTGCCTGGAGGACCAATCGAAGAAAGTCTCGGCGTTGCGGCGGCCTGTCGTCGGGCGGAACGTCGTGACGATTTTGCGCGCGAGTTTTTCGTAGTCTTGGAACGATTCGGAAAACTGACTGTTCGTCTGTGCCTGCAGGAATCCGGCGAGCTCGCGGATGCCAGCGTCCTTGCGGCCGTCAAGCATGTGCTCGAAAAAGAAAAGGAGCGTCATGAGGCCGAGCTCCATCGCCGTCGTCTCCGTGCCGTCGCGGCGGGTGAGCTTGCGTTCGCGCAGTCGGTAGAGCGGCGAGAAGAGCAGGATGCGGCTCATGCGCTCGCTGAAATTCTCAAGTTCCATGGGGAACCTCCTTCCAGCAGGAAAGCAGTTCATCCGTTCCGAGCGCTTCCTGCGGATAATAGCAGCCGGAGGCGAGCACGTCGCGGAAGCGGCCGCGGAATGGCACGGGCATCTGGCGGAGAAAGGCGTCGAGTGCTTCCGGCGCAGGCGACTGCTGCTCCTTGCCGCGCGATTCGGGATGTGCGAGGAAGGCCGTGTAGAACGGAATGGCAAGACGCAGCTCGATGCTTTCCAGCGTCTCGCATTTTTTCGCGAGTTCGTGCCAGATGCGCAGGCCCTCCCAGTCGAAATCGCCGAAGTACCAGACGACATGATGCGCCTTGGGATAGCCGCACTGCGCTGGCAGCTGGTCGATGCTCGCGAGAATCTTCCAGCCGTAGCCAAGGACGAGGCTCGTGAGCGTTGTCTCCGGAAGATGTGGAAAAAGCGCCATCCACGGCGCTTTGTTCTCGACGATGAGATGCTGGCAGACAGTCCTGCCGTCCTCCTGCACGGGCTGCATCGGATGGAACGCCATCATGAGCGGGTCGGCTTCCGGTGCGACGCCGAGCGCTTCGCGCGAGAGGCCGAGGTGTGTGAGCAAGTCGCCGTCTGTCAGCAGAAATTTCTCGTCGCCGAAGATGTCATACGACCGCTGCTGGAGCGACGTTTTCGGCAGATTTTCGGGCGGGCAGGGGAGCGCCTGCAGGTAGCGGCTCAGGATTTCGATGGCCGTGCGGTCGCGCTGCCATTCCTTCTGCGGATGATGCATGTACCAGGAGAGGTCGAGCGTGCCGGAGATGCCGCGCTCGATGGCTTCGCGCTGGATGCGGGCGGCCGACGCTGCAAAGAGCGGGCCGAGATGGAGCGTGTATTTCCGCGCGAGTCCGCCGTGGTCGCATCCACCTGCCTTGACGGGCACGAGGACAGCATCGCGTTCGAGCGCCATGACAGCCTCGCGGAATACCTCGTAATCCATGCGGCAGCAAGCCGTCTGCATCGCATCGAGCGTCACGGTCTTGCGCTTCTGCTGCATCAGGAACGTTTTGAGCAGCGTGCCTGCGTCCTTCTCCATAATTTCAGCGCGCCTTGCTCGCGAAGAGATAGATCAGCACCGTCAGCACGATGCCGAGCCCGCCCCAGAGCGGGCCTTTTTCGACGAAGGCGTAAATCGTCGCAGCGAGGCAGAAGACGACGGCGAAGAGCGTCTGCTTCGCATTCTCGCGGCGGAACGCGAACGTGTCGTAGTCGACGCCCGTGATTTCCTTGAAGCAGGCTTTGCAGATGACTTCCTCGCGTCCGTCCTCGGTCTTGTGGCGCAGCGCTTCCTTCTTGTCCATCGTCTTGCCGCAGTGTTCGCATTTGAGCATAGTGAATGAAATCCCCCTTGAAATCAAAAATCCACATCTATTCTATCGTAAAAGGCAGGCCATTTCCAGATGTTTCTACGGATAATTTCGGCTCTTCACCCGTAAGTGTGGGTGAAAATTTAGTATCAACAGTGTCTCAAGCCGCATGAATTGCGGTTCGAGGACGATTCGGCAATGGTACGACAAT
>ONJV01000284.1 GCA_900318215.1 uncultured Veillonellaceae bacterium | reverse complement strand
GCCAAAGGTATCATGGATAACATTCGCTATCTGCACTTCTTCACGATGTGCGGCCATATCATAATTCGTATCATAAACGACCTCCCCGATTTTTGGTGAGGCCGTTTTTACGTACTCCGACCTGACATCCGTAACATCGATGTTCATATCGAAATAAAGTTTCGTCAGCCTGCTCTTCGGCTCGCTGAATCCATCCCATCCCCTCAGCAGGCTCTGCCAGTTGCCGCCATCCTCGTAGGCTTTCCGCCCATCGATGCCAAAGAGCTGCATCTTCTGCCGGTCGCTCAGCCCGTCGATGTAGCTCCGTGCGCCGTCCTCGTTCATCTCGCGGCTCTGCCCTTTCGTCTCCCCGACGATGACATCGACGAGGGAGCACATGCAGTGCGGATGCCGCGGGATGCTCGGGACTTTGTTCTTGGGATAGATGCCCTTGCCATATCCGACGTTCGCATTGGCGCAGACGTCGCATTGGTCGAACGGGACGAGGGCGTGGCGGCTGGAGAGCACCCAGCGATAGCCCCAGACGTCATCATCGTCCTGTGTCCTTGCGATGTGGCCGTCGTACCATGCCCGCGCCGCCTCCGTTCTGGCGATGCGCTCGGCATGGTAGCGCGTACGCTCCTCGATGGCCGCGCGGACGGCGCGGTCGAGCGCTTTCTCCGTGAGGTTGTCGCCGCAGACGTCCGCAAGTTCGGCATAAGCCGTTCGGAGGTTCGGCGTCTGGAGGTTCAGCGCGTACTGCTTGACCTTGCGTGCGGCCTTGCGGACGTCCCGCGCGGCTTCTTCGTCGCCGGAGAGCGCGAGGGACGCAAGGCTCGTAATCTTGCCGAGCTGCTTCGTCAGATGCGAACGGTCAAGCTCGCCTTCTCCCGTGTTGTAGCCATCGTAGAGCTCCATCGCCGTGTCGCGGATAGTCTGCGCGTTCCGAAGCGCCGTCTGGATGGTTTCGACGACGCGCTTCTCAACGTCCATCGTATGGAGCCTGCGCGAGAGCTTGACGTTGTCCTCTGCCCAGGCATCGTCGAGCAGATGGCGCGTGAGCGTTTCGCGCGAGACCGTCGTGAGCAGTTCCGGCTTCACGCCATAGCCTGCACAGGCGGCCAGCAGAGCGGCATCCGTCACGGCTTTCTCAATGGCTGATTGGAAATTCGTCTCGGCCAGCGCTTCTTTCACAGCCTGCGAGACCGTTTCGCCATCGTGCACCTTTTCGAGCACGGCCGCGATGACCTTCTCACCTGCCGCCTGATATGTTTTCGAGTAGTCCTTGAGGATTTCGCGGACTTCGTTCTGGAACGTGTCTTCGCTGAAGTCCGCCATACGTTATCCCTCCTGCTCGCTCGCCACGCGCTGCATATCGTCTGACCCGTGGTCGATTTCGTCCATGACTTCGTCATAGCGGGCATCGTCGATGTCGGCAAAGTAGACCTGCGCGGCCTTGCGGTCGATTTCGCGCTTCACGACATCGCCGCCGACGAGCAGGTCTTTCATCTGCTGCGCCTTCTGGAGCTCGTCCTCGACGTCCGTGATGTTGAACGTACGCGGATACTTGATTTTGAGGTCCGTGACGCTCGTGTTCGTCCAGAGCAGGAAGAGCTCGACGATGCGCTTTTCAGCGTTCTCGCAGTTTTCTGCCGCGTCCGCAAGCGTGTTCGTCGTTTCCTCGAAATCCCACTGCTTCGCTACGCCAGACTGCTTCGTCTCGATGGCGAGAACGCTCGTGAGATTCGCCTGCCTGAACATATCTTCGATAATGCGCTCCATCTCCGTCTGGAGCATCTGCACGGGATCCATCGGCGGAGCGATGAACGTTGGCATGTGGCTGGCGTTCGCATCGACGTTGAGCATGTTGTTCGTGCCGATGTCGAGCGTGAACGGTTCGCCATCCGCATCGACCTGTTTCGCCCGCGAGGCCGCCTGCATCGTCATCGGACAAACGAGGACGGGGAAGCATTGGTTCCGCAGGATTTCGCGCTTCTCGCTGTCGCGGTTATAAAGGTCGCGATTCGACCGCGCGATGTGCAGCATGTCCGGCACGGGAAGCGGATTGTCATCCTCGTCATCGACCGCCGAGAGCGTCACGACCGGCACGAGGCCGAGGCTGTTCTCGCCTTCATTGACGGTTTCGTCGTCGTGCTTCACGCGCCACGCATCCGTCGTCCACGTCCACTCGTCGCTCCGCGCATCCTCGCGGAGGTCCGTCTTGCTCATCGACGACCGCACGCGGTACGAGAACGATGAGAAGCGCCCGTACTTGTCACAGACGAAATCCGTCACCTGGTTCGGACGCACGATGTAGAGATACGGGAACTGCCTCCGCTCGATGGCGTCCTGGCGGCTCTGTGCCATCTGCTCGGCGGAGAAGTTGTCCATGACGAGAAAGACCTTGCTGTAAAGCCTTGCCCATTTCGCCGCCTTGTGCATGAACGACGTCAGCGACGTGCCGAGGCCGTCCACGTCGGCAACGAAGGCATCG
>ONJV01000286.1 GCA_900318215.1 uncultured Veillonellaceae bacterium | reverse complement strand
TTCTTCCATCTTCTCCAGATTTGTTGTTTGAGAATGTCATGCAGCTTTCGCAAACAATCGCACAGGTTGACGCTATGCGCTACCAGAAAAAATCGAGCATGCCCAGCTTCTTTTACGATGATGTTGACGCTTTCATCGATGAGCGGTTGCAAGCATTTCATCCAGAAAAAAACATTTCACCACTTGAGAATCGTGATGAACTCATCGTGGATTATCGTTTGACCATTCGCGAACAACCTTTTTTCCTTTTTACCATTCTTGGAAATACAAAGGCATTGAGTTCGGTGATTTCTATTTTAACGTTTCAGAAAGAGAAACTTCCCTTTACAAGTATTGCTGTCCATTCCAATTACAGTGATTTATCCCTGTCTACGCAGAAGAAAATCATGAATGCAGCTGACAAGCAATTTTTCGATCTCGCGAGTTTTTGTGGGAATGCCTATGAATTTTTTGCTCGCATTGCCGGATAAGCAGAGGGAGTGATGCCGATGCTGAAGACTCCTCGCGCTGCGCGCACGCTGGCGCACCGCATCCTGCTCGTTTACAATGCGATCGTCGTCTTTCTGCTCGCGGGCTTCATGAGCGTGACGCAGCAGAAGATCATTGCTTCGATGAATGCCCGTGCATTCCTCGAAGATTTGCCCGCGATGCCGCTGTCGCCGGAGCTTGGTTTGGCGCTGCCGCTCTGCGCGCTTTTTGTGCTCTGGGCGGCGGGGCATCTTTATCGGCGCGATACGCTGCCGCGCGCTATGCACTGGACATGCCTTGTCATCGAGATCGTGGCCTGCCTCGCCTGCATGCGCAGTCTGAATCTCGCCTATGACGGCGTCGTGCTGCTCGTTGTCGCCGATCTCATGCACCGCTATGAGGGGCGCAACCAGGGGTATCTGCTGATCGGCGCAATGCTCGTGCTCTATGCGATTGCCGACTATAGCCTCGCGGCGTTCGCCGTGCATGCCGTGCCGTTCGACGCCTATACGGCCTACTACGTGGAGCCCGTGCGCGCCGTGCTCTCGGCGCTGCGCGGCGGGCTCATCTCGCTGAACCTCGTGCTCTTCATCGGCTACCTCGTCGTCATCCTCAAAGGCAGCCATGCGGAAAAGCAGCGCATCGCCATGCTGAATGACCAGCTCGCCGACGCAAATCTGCGTCTGCGTGCCTACGCCATCGAGGCCGAGCGCACGGCCGAGACGCGCGAGCGCAACCGCCTCGCGCGCGAAATCCACGATACGCTCGGCCATGCGCTGACAGGTATCGCGGCGGGACTCGACGCCTGCATCGTCATGGTCGATACCGCGCCCGATTTCACGAAACAGCAGCTCGTGAAAATCCGCGAGACGGCGCTCAGAGGCATCAAGGACGTGCGCCGCAGCGTGAAGAAGCTCCGTCCTGACGACCTCGAACAGATGCCGCTGCGGGACGCGCTCGTGCACATGACGCAGGAATTCTGCGCCTCGACGGGCATGGACGTGCGGCTGAACATCCTCAAGATGCCCGCGCACCTGCGCGAGGACGAGGAGGAAGTCGTTTACCGCGTTGTGCAGGAGGGCATCACGAATGCAAACCGCCACGGCCACGCGCAGCACCAGACCGTCACGATCACGGTCGAGCAGGGCCGGATTTATTTATTGCTTTACGACGACGGCGAGGGCGCGCCCGTCGATGCAGACGGCCGCGTCGAGGAAGGTTTCGGCCTCAAGCACATGAAGGAACGCGTCGGCCTGCTGCATGGCACGGTCCGCTACGAAAGCGGGCAGGCGTTCGGCGGGCACGGCTTTTCGCTCGAAGTCGTCATTCCAGAGCGGAAGGCGGCGCTTTCCGAAGGCGCGGAACCAGACACGAAGAATCTACAGCAGACAGAAGGGAACGACGTCAGATGATTCACGTCATGATAGCGGACGACCAGGAGCTCATCCGCGAAAGCCTCGGCATCGTGCTCGGGCAGAACAGCGACATGCAGGTCACGGGCCTCGCCAAAGACGGGCAGGAGCTCCTGAGCCTCGTGGAGGCGGACGTGCCCGACGTCATCCTCATGGACATCCGCATGCCCGTCATCGACGGCGTGCAGGCGACGAAGGCCGTGAAGGAGCGTCATCCCGAGGTCAAGGTCATCGTCCTGACGACGTTCGACGATGATGAATACGTTTACGGTGCCCTGCGAAATGGCGCGAGCGGCTACCTCTTGAAGGGCGTTTCGATGCAGGAGCTCGCGGCCGCTATCCGGAAAGTGACGTCGGGCGGCGCGATCATGACGCCGGAAGTCACGGCGAAGGTCGTGAAATTCTTCAGCCAGATGGCGCAGGGAAGCTTCTGCGCCGCGCCGGAGGCGCCGGGCGCCGACGAGCTCACGCGCACGGAGCGCAACATCGCGAACCTCGTCGGCCACGGCCTCTCGAACAAGGAAATCGCCGAC
>ONJV01000289.1 GCA_900318215.1 uncultured Veillonellaceae bacterium | reverse complement strand
CGAAAGCTGTCGACGAGTACAAGGGCGGCAAGAAAAAAGCCCTCGGCGCCCTCGTCGGCCAGGTCATGAAAGCCACGAAAGGCAAGGCCAACCCGCAGATGGTCAATAAGATGCTCGTGGAAAAGCTGAAGTAAGAAAATCATCTATCAAGAAGGAGCTGTTGCAGCTTTTGCGCAACAGCTCCTTCCACTACCCAGACGTTTCTCGTTTTGCAGCCCCCCTCACAGAGGGGGGACGGGCCGCGTGAGCGGGAGGCTGAAGTTCGATTTTTCCTTCTGTACAAAAGGAGCTGCATCTATGCCCATCATCTGTCACACCTATCGCGCCGCCATCTTCGACCTCGACGGCACGCTCATCGACTCCCTCGAAGACCTCGCCGACAGCGCGAATGCGATGCTCAAAAGCTACGGCTTTCCGACGCACCCTGTCGACCCGTATCGCTACTTCGTCGGCAACGGCTCGCGCAAGCTCATCGAGCGCTGCCTGCCAAAGGAGCAGGGGAGCGACCCCGCCTTCGTCGACGAAGCCCTTGCGCGCTACAAAGACATCTACGCCCAGCATACGCAGGACAAGACCCACGTCTACGACGGCATCCCCGAGATGCTCGCGGAGCTGCAGAAACGCCACATCCCCCTCGGCATCTGCACGAACAAGCACCAGTCCGCCGCGGAAGACATCGTCAGCGCCATGTTCCCCGCAGGTACGTTCCAGAGCGTCATGGGCGACCAGAAGGGTCTCCCGCGGAAGCCCGACCCGAAGAAAGTCCTGATGATTGCCGAAAGCTTCGGCGTCGCGCCGGCCGACGTCGCCTACTTCGGCGACACAAGCGTCGACATGGACACAGCCCACAACGCCGGCTTCCTCCCCGTCGGCGTCCTCTGGGGCTTCCGCCCAAAGGAAGAACTCGTCGAGCACGGCGCGAAAGTGCTGCTCGAGAAGCCGATGGAGCTGTTCTCAAAAGTATCGTTCTGTTGCTGAACGTAACATAAACAGAAGCCTCCCTCTGAGAGGGAGGCAGCGGTACGAGCTATCATCGATAACAGAAAACGAAAGGATAACCCATGAAACACCAAGTGCCTGTCGAAAAGGGCAAAACTTACGAACTCCAGATCCACACCCTCGGCACCAGCGGCGAGGGTGTCGGCCGTAAGGACGACTTCACCGTCTTCGTCCCGGGCGCCCTGCCCGGCGAGACCGTCCGCGCCGCCATTGACGACGTCAAGAAATCCTACGCGCGCGGCCATGTCGTCGAGATTTTGAAAGCGAGCCGTGACCGCGTGGCCCCGCCGTGCCCGATTTACGCGGACTGCGGCGGCTGCCAGCTCATGCACATGGACTACATGGCACAGCTCCGCGCGAAGCGCCAGCAGGTCATTGACGCCGTCACGCGCATCGGCAAGCAGAAAGACCTGAACGTCTTCCCGACCATCGGCGCGGCGACGCCGTGGAACTACCGCAACAAAATGCAGTTTCCTATCGGCCGCGACAAAGGCCATACCGTTATCGGCTGCTTTGCGCAGGGCAGCCATCGCATCATCGACACGACGGACTGCCGCATCCAGCGGCAGGGGAACAACGACATCGTCAATGCCGTGCGCGATATTGTCGAAAAGCTCGGCATCCCTGTTTATCATGAAGACCGCCACACCGGCGTCCTGCGCCATGTTGTCGGCCGCGTCGGCCTCGATGGCGACATGGTCGTGCTCGTGACCGCCACGGAAAAGCTGCCGCACGAGCGCGAACTCGTGAAGCTCCTGCGCGCCCGCCTGCCGCGCGTTTTGAGCATCCACCAGAACATCCAGACGTACCGCAACAACGTCATCCTCGGCCGCGAGACGCGCCTTTTGTGGGGCCGCCCGACCATCCTTGACAAGATCGGCCGCCTCAAATTCCACATCTCGCCGCGCTCGTTCTTCCAGGTCAACAGCCAGCAGGCCGAAGTCCTCTACGGCAAGGCGCTCGAATTTGCAAACCTCACGGGCGACGAAACCGTCATCGACGCCTATTGCGGCACGGGCACGATCACGCTGTTCCTCGCGCAGAAAGCCCGGCAGGTCTACGGCATCGAGATCGTCAAGCCCGCCATCCAGGATGCGAAGAAGAACGCGCGCGACAACGGCGTCAAGAACGCCGAGTTCATCGTCGGCGACGCGACGGCCGTCATGCCGCGCCTTTACCATCAGGGCATCCGCGCCGATGTCGTCGTCGTCGATCCCCCGCGTGCCGGCTGCACCCCCGTCGTCCTCGAAACCTTCGCGAACATGCATCCCGACCGCATCGTCTATGTCTCCTGCAACCCCGCCAGCCTCGCAAGAGACCTCGCCATTTTGGACGGCCTCGGCTACCACGCGGAGAAAATCCAGCCCGTCGATATGTTCCCGATGACATCGCA
>ONJV01000314.1 GCA_900318215.1 uncultured Veillonellaceae bacterium | reverse complement strand
CATGGGTTTCTCGACCGCGCCGGCGCAGCAGCTCTATCTGCCGCTGGACGCGTCCGATGACGCGCCGTGCGTGGAGGATCAGCTGCGGGACGCGGATTCGCTCCTGTCCGAGATCAGGAGGCTCACCGCGCTGCGCCATGCGCATGAGGACCTCCAGGCCGATGCGCCGTTCTCGGTCATCAACGATGACGAGGATGCGGCGCCGTTCGTCTACAGCAGGGGAAAGATGATTCTGGCGGTCAATCCCTCGTCGCGCGAGAAGCGCTTCGAGGATGGCCTGCTTGCGGGGAAGAGGCTGGCCTATCGGATCGGGGAGGCCTCTCTTGCAGACGGCTGCCTGAAGATGCCGGGGCAGAGTTTCGCCGTGCTCGCGTAAGTAGCTTCGCTACCCTTCTGCGGGGGAGAGGAACCTGCTTATGAGCGCGAGCTTCTGCTCGAAGATCTCCGCGGGGACGAGGGCGAACCCTTCGTTGTCCTCGCTGACCAGGACGAGCCGCTGACCCGCGCGGAGGTCGAAGTGGTCGCGTGCTGCCTTGGGGATGACGATCTGCCCACGCTCGTTCATCGTGACGGCGCCCCAGATGTTCTTCCCCTTGGGGGCGGGAGGCAGGACGCTCCCGTCATCCAGCTCCTCGGTCTTCAGCAGGCCGTCCACCGTGGTGCCGTACACCTGTGCAAGGCGGCTGCATTTCTCGACATCGGGGACGGTGGCGCCGCTCTCCCACTTCGCATAGGCCTGACGGGAGATGCCGATCTTCCCCGCGATCTCCTCCTGCGAGTAGCCGTGGATGCCCCGCAGCATGAGCAGGTTGTCCTTGAGCATGCGCGCCTCCCTTACAGGTCGGTCTCCTCGAAGCTCGCCGCGGAGCTCTTGAGCGCGAGCCCCGTCAGTGCGATATAGCATACTACCCCTGCGGAGAGCAGGCCCAGCTGCAGGGGCAGGTGCGAGAAGCCGAAGGCGTTCAGCGCCTCAAGGCTGGGGATGTGGTGCAGTGCCTCTGCGATGCCGATCACCAGGAACGTGACGATGATGTAGGTCACGAAGGGCTTCGCGAACTTGTACGAGGTCTTGAAGAAGCCCGCGATGAAGATGAGGTTGAAGAGGCCGAACAACAGGAGCGCCACGCCGAGCGCGAACGGGTTCGCATTCATGAGCGCGTTGCCGCGATAGACCGGCGCGTCCGCGAGCACCGTCATGCGGACTGCCGTCACAATCGCCATCAGCGCCAGCGTCGAGAGCTCGATGATGCATGCGAAGAGCACCTTGCCCCGTGCCACGTCCTGCTTGGAGACGGGCAGCAGCGCCGAGAACACCAAATCGTTCGCCTCCCGGGCGTTCTGGAAGCTCTGGAAGATGCCGAGGCACGAGAAGAACGTGCCGCACAGGATCGGGTATCCGGGGATGAGGAACATCACGCCGAACACGACGAAGATGAACGAGAGGACCGAGGCGGAGAGCCTCATCTCCTTGATCAGCAGGTTACGCATCCTGGGCACTCCTCTCCAGACGGAGAAACGCATTCTCGAGCGTCTCTCCCGGCTCCTGATAGCGGTCCGCGAACTCCTCCTTGGGGCATGCGGCAGCGATCCGCCCCTTGGAGATGTAGATGATATCGTCCGCGCACTTCTCGATATCGGAGATGATGTGCGTGGAGAAGAAGATCGCCACGCCCGAATCCCTGATCTGCTCGAAGAGCTCCAGCAGCTCGTCGCGCGAGAACGGGTCGAGGCCGCTGGTCGGCTCGTCGAGGATGAGGGCCTCCGCGCCGTGGGAGAGCGCGAAGAGGAGGTTGCACTTCACCTTCATGCCCTCCGAGAGCTCGAGCGGCGTCTTGTCCTCGTCGAGCGCGAACAGGCGCAGATAGCGCTCGTACGTCGCATCGTCCCAGGAGTCGTAGAAGCGCTTCGTGACGTCCCTGATGGTGCGGATCTTCTTGCGCGGATACCAGCTGATGGTGCCCGTCGAGTAGCCGATGCGCTTCTTGATCTGCGCCTCGTTGCCGATGAGCGGCATGCCG
>ONJV01000293.1 GCA_900318215.1 uncultured Veillonellaceae bacterium | reverse complement strand
AGCCGAGGAAGAACTGCACAGCAGCCGGGAATACGAGGAAGAACGAGAACGCGAGGCCGCCGAAGAACAGCAGCACCGAAGCCGGCACGATGAGGCCGAGCACCATGCGTTCCCGCCGTGTCAGGGCGGGCAGGAAGAACATCCAGACCTGGTAGAAGATGACGGGCAAGGCAACGAGGAAGCCTGCCGCGATAGATACTTTCAGATACGTGAAGAACGCCTCGGACGGCTGCATGTAGTAGAGCTTTCCCGCTGGAGCCGTGAGGTAGTGCATGATTTCGTCGAGAAAATAATAACCGACGCAGCTGCCGAGCGCCACGGCGACGAGGCATTTGATGAGGCGCGAACGCAGTTCCGTCAGATGTGCGATCAGCGATTCCGTCAGATGTGCGATCAGCGACATCGAGCCGTCATCGAGCTCTTCCTCGGGCGGTTCCGTGCCCGCAGGCGGTGCATCCGGTGGATTCCCCGCAGGCTCGACGAACGACGGGTCATACGAGGCCTGCTCGTTTTCCGGTTTCGCCTCCGTCATTTTTTCTCCGCCTTGTCTTCCTCAGGCTTCTTCGCGGCGACGTCGATGGTCTTCGTCTCGTCGTCCTTGCTCGCCGACTTGAACTCGCGGATACTCTTGCCGAGCGCCTTGCCGACATCCGGCAGCTTGCCGGGGCCGAACACGACGAGCGCGATGACGAGGATGACGAGCAGTTCGGGGACACCGATACGTGGAAACATGTTTTTTCCTCCTATCAAAAATATAGACAAATGCATAAAATGTGTACAATCATGCACACTGCAACCAATAAATCTTGCTTGGCCGACAGATGAGCTTGCACTTCTTTGCGTTCGCGCGTTTGCAATGTTTGGTCGGTGACCGGAAATTCAAGGAAGCACATCTCTTCCCATCCGCCGGGTACATGGCTGTCACATAGCCTTCATGGCGTTCTCCGTTCTTGAAGGTATACGCTACAATATCATGATGGCGGAAGCCAAGGACTTCCTCCATGCCAGCTTTGCTTTGATGCCGGATGGGCTTCAGCGTCCATTCCTGTACATCGATGCTTTCTGGCTCCAGTCCCGTGATGCATATAGCATCGTTGCTGTGAGATTTTGCAATGCCCCAGTCCATGCGCTTGTTCGCAGTATCACCGCCCGTCGTGAGTATCAAAGGAAGGCGGGCAGAGAGTTCGGCGCGAAGCCTTGTTTTGCCAGCCATGACATGCGCAACATATTTCAGTCCCGTATGGTTCCCCTTGGAACGAATCATCGCATAGTAACTCTCTTCAAACTGTTCTTCGCGTCCTTTCGTCTTGTCGTGGCAGGAGGAACAGAGCGTGATCAGATTGCCGATGGTATTCCTGCCGTTTTCTCTGCGCGGCATGATGTGATGGACTTCGAGACGACAGTCGCTTTTCCCACATTCCCGGCACCCGCCTCCGTCACGCAGGATTGCTGCTTTCCGAAGGTTTTCGTCCAAGCGGTTCGACTTCTGGTATTGCCAGCGATACGGCTGATAGTCGTCCGTCAGGGCACGGATGTCGATGGAGACATCCTCCAGATAGAAACTGTCGATGCGGATGAGCCGCAAAAGGTTGTCCGCGATACGGAGTACGGCCTGCCGCTTCTGCTGGATGGAAGGAGCAAGCCTTCCCGCTTTGCGGGAATTTCCGCGATTGTCAAAACGCGCAGGCCGATGCCGCTTCCAGTAACGATGATACCGACGATATTCTCGGCGGATCGTCATCTTCTTGCTGACATCGCTTCGATGCTCCATCGTGGCCTTCAGCAATACTTTGTTCCGCGTTTGGCACTTCTGCATGAGGGCGATGCCGACATGTTCCGCGCCATCATCGATTCCCATGCGCACTTCGTCGCGGTTTTCATCTTCAACAACTTTCTTGAGCTGGATGGTCATGGGATACTTGCTGACGAGAACGGCTTTCTTTTGCCGGACGAGCCGCCATGCGTTCTGCATGATGGTCGGATCCAGTCGCTTGCCGTTCGCGTCAAGCACGAATGAATATTCTTTTGACATCTCTGTCACCTTCCCTTGCAGGAGAATTTTCCTTCTTGCCAATGTCAACGGGAAGTTCATGCGTTTCCGTGTTGCCCTGCCAGGGCATAGGCAGGTTTCTTGGTTGGCGCTCCCAGAGCAGCGGACTGAAAGCACATCCGCAGGTGGGGCTCGGCCTTGTTCCGCTGACGTAGTTCATCATGCACGCGGCCTTTCAGCTGCCGCACTCACTAAGGCTTGAAACCAATCGTCAAGCCATGTATAAAAGCATTTGCCCGCTTTTGCACATGTTTGCGCATAAATACGGCTACTTAACGATTCGTCCTGTAACGTACGAATGAAATCAATCATGTCTATTATACAGGGTGGCGCTTGAAATCTCAATGAAAAGAAAAACTCCCTGTCACCAGGGAGCAAAAAATCAATCTTCGATGACAAAACGGTGGCCGCAGCGCAAGCAGATGTACGAGCGATTCCAACGATGCAGCAGCTTGGGATAGACCTCTTTGTTCCAACGGCGAATTTTATTAGCTTGCCACCTCGCCCATGCCAAGGCTCCCACAAAGCAAATAAGATCAACTGCTCCGAATAATCCTGCCGATTTATTCCCTGCAGCAATGACCGGCATGCAAAGAAAACAGCCGCCAAACCAAAAGAGAAAAAAATGAATAAAAAACTTCTTAATCCAGCTCTTCTTCCTCGGCGGTGCCACCGTTTCTGCCAGCTG
>ONJV01000295.1 GCA_900318215.1 uncultured Veillonellaceae bacterium | reverse complement strand
TCCTGCTTCGCAAGCTCGTCGAGCTTCACGTTCTCAATTTCGCCCTCGATGGCGTCTCTAAAGTTTGTCCACTGGCTCATGATAATACGCATCCTTTCGTTTCGAGAATGTCAGATATGAATAATAAAGCCCCATGCCGTGGCGCGACGTGACGGTCTTCCTCCCGTTGAACCACACGACAATTTCCTCGCCGACATGACGATAGACGTGCAGGAGCTCGGCGCCAGACGTGATGACCGCCGAGTGCCAGTCCCTTTCATGCGTGAGGAAGTCCTCGAAATGGTAGATTTCGCTGAGAGGTATCAGGCCGGGATAGCCGTCCGCGTCACGACGTTCGAGGAGCCGTTCTTGTTTCTTCTGTCGGCTTGCCAAGGGCAACACTCCCTTGTTCCAGAGGTTGCTTTACTTTTCTGCACTTTTCAATGCTTTGATTGACTTTTCGTGTCAAGTAAAAACCAGAATTTTGCTGAAAAGTAAAGTAACGCGATTCGGCAAACGAATCTGCTAAGAATCAATTTTGCTCATTTTTGGTTCTTAGCAGAAATAAGAATCAGATTTAGCAGATTTGTGTTCTTAACGCACGCGTGTGTTAGCTCATTCGAGTTTCAACGCACGCGTGCGTTAGTTTGCGTTGTTCTTGTACCAGAGCGCCTTTCCGCGCAGGACATCGCCGCCGCGCGTGCCGTCTTCTGCCCACGGATTGAAAGACGGGCTTTCGTCCGTGCCGAGGAATTCGAGATCCCAGCGCTCGCAGGTCGAACGTGGGCCGTAGGCGTCGTGGGTGTAGAGGCCGTCTTCGTTGTCGCCTGCTTCCCCGTGCGTCATGACATGGTCTTTATTGATGGTCAGCCAGAGCGCGTCCGCGACTTTCCAGATGACCTGTGCCATAGATTCGATTTGGTCTGCGGTCGGCGGCTCGCTGCCAAGGTCGTTCGTCGTGGCGTCCGCACAGCAGCAGAGAGCGATGCCGACAGCGCCGCTGTTGCGATGGTAGGTGTGCGCGAGGACGTCGCTGAAATCCTCCGTTGCGAGGTAGAGCTTGCCATCGGCCGTGATGTTGATGTGGTAGTCGTTGAACGTATGGAAGTAGTGCCCTGCCGACCAATGCAAATAGATTTTCGGATCGCGGCCATAGGCTTTCGCGATGTCCCAGATGTCTTCGCGTGCCGCCGCCGCGAGTTGTTCGACTTCGTAAAGAGTTGCCTCTCTCACTTTCGTGCTCCTTTCTCACTGGAAAGCTGTTCCAGCGTCTGTCTTAACTTTTCTGGAATCGGAATGCCCGCCTTTGCCGAGTTCTCGATGATGCTCAGCCCTTCGTTGCCAATGAAGAACCAAACGACGACGGATTGCACGGCAGGCAGGCCGGTTGCTTTTTCTAGTTCATGTGCCAGGACGATGAGCAGGATGATCACGATTTTCTTGCAGATTCCTCGAAAGCCTTTGTGCGAGTCTAATTTCAAGTTCGGATTGATGTATGCTGCCAGCAGTCCCGTCGCATAGTCGATGACCATGAGTGTCAAGAGTGCTTCCAATGCATCATTCCACCCGATGAAGTATGTCAGCACGGCCCCGATGGCCGACGTGATGCTCCCGATCTGCACTTCCGTCCCCGTCGGAATCCACCCCCTTATCATGTTGAAAAAATTCATGCTGCTCTCCTCCCGTATGCCTACCCGCCCGCCCCTGCTGTCAGTTCGCTATTCTGTCAGTTCATCGGCACAGTGCCACGGTCTCCCCAGATGGCTACTTTCTTTTTTGCTTCGACGAGGACGTCTGCCTGATAGTCAGCAGGCACGGCGTCGAACTTCATGCGGCCCCAGTAGACCTGATTCGCATAGATGCGAACATAGCAATAGTAAAGGCTGCTTTTCGTGATGGCCATGATGTTTTTCCTCCCTTATTTCGTTGCGGATGAATCGGACGATGCGGACTGCTGCGCCATGACGAGCGCTTCGAGGTTCGCGATCTGCTCGGCGATGTCAGCCGTCTGCTGCGTCTGTGCGAGCGATACCTCATTGAGATCGAGCGCGGCCTGTTTCAGTCCGGCCTTTTCGTTCTCTGCACGTTTCTGCGGCAGATTCTTATAGTTTTTGTAGAACATGCTTGTTCCTCCTTCTTGCGCATATCACTCGTTGAAGATGCACGCGATAGATTCGAGGTAATTTGGACGCGCGGCCCACGAATAGGAAACGCTGATTGCTTCGCCGTCTTTCGCCGTGATGGTCAACACATCCGTGTTGTCTTTGAACTTCCACGTCGCCGATGCTGGCTTGACGTCGATGGTCTCATACTTCGCGTGATGCGAGAGCTTGAAGGACTGTGCCTTGCCGTTGCCGGTGCCGAGCGCGATGTCTTTCTCTTTGCCGGTCTTCTGGATGAGCGACACGCGGACGGTTCCGACGCTGCCCTGCGGATCACCATCACTCGCGACGTAGTCAAACTGGTCATCAACGAGCGTGTTGTCATCTTTGTCCGGGTAGACCGTATCATGCGTGAAGTCAACCCACGTCTCTTTGCTCCACCCATAGACATAATCTGCGGTCACAGCG
>ONJV01000300.1 GCA_900318215.1 uncultured Veillonellaceae bacterium | reverse complement strand
GTACCCTTCGACGAGCCCCTGCATGAGGTACTCGGGCCGCATCTCCTCCTGCCCGACGGTCTGCCCATTTGCGAGCAGGTAGAGCGTGCGCGGCTGCTTGACTTTGTACCAGCACTCGACGAGCCGCACTTTCTGGAGGTCGCGCTTGTACCACAGCGGGTCGTCGGCCTCTCTGCCGCCCGTCTTTTCGGCGGTGTCATAGACTTCGTACTGCGCTTCGATGGCGTCGGCGTGTTCGGGGTAGACTTCTTCGAGCTCGTCCTTGTCCACCCACTTCGCGCGGCAGACGTATTTCGCGTCGGAGAAATCCGTCTCGTGCGATTCTGGGTCCACGTAGATGCCGAAGGGGTCCTGCCTTTTCACAAACGCCTCGCCGTCGGTCATGTCGTCGTTGACTTTGTAGCCGACTTCCATCCAGCCGAGGCCGCCGATGGCGGCATCGAGGAAGGCTTGCGACTCTTCGTTGTCGTAGCCGCAGGCGTCGAGCACGTATTTCGTGATGCCTTTGCGCACGGTGCAGATGTCGATGTCGTCCGACGTGCGCGGCAGGAAGTCGATGTCGTAGCGGTTCAGCCGCTGGTAGCCGGACAGGACGTTGATGAGCGGCTTGATACGGTTGATGGTGATGGCGGGACGGCCCGACTGTTCGAGCTTGTGCTTGTCGGCCTCCGTCCACTGCTTGCCTGCCACGAAATCGTAGTCCTGCTCCGCTTCCTTGCGCCAGACGTCCGCCTTGTCCACGGCCTCGCGGAACCACCGGCGATATTTTCCAATGCCCTGCCGCGTGTCAATTTCATCGTCCGTGTCCTGCAAATCGTTTTCTGCCATGAAATCACCTCCTTAGGCTTAGACCGCCCAGACGCTGGGCGCTTCTTTGTGTGCGTATTTGTCGCGGGGCTTCTGCACCTCCGGCTTTGTTGGAGCCCACGGACGAGAAAGCATGGCATAGCATGCGGCGTCACAAATGTGATCCTCTCCGTCCGTGTCGTACGTTTCTGGGTTGTGCTTGTCGTGCGCGAGCATGGGAATCGTGCGGATGGCGTGGATACAGGTGTTGAAGAAGTAGACGGCGGGCTTGTAGCTGCCATCCTTCTGCTTGTTTCCGATGAGGCGCTGCTTGAAGGCGTTCGCCCCTTCGACGCGGCCTTTTGAGCACTTGCCAAAGGTGACGATGCCTTTCTTGTAGAGCTCGTTATTGAGTTCCTCCGCAATCGTCGGCCCCGTGACGCCGGTCTTTGCCCAGCAGGCAGAATCAAGCACGCCGTAATCGACGTGTTCCTCTTTTTTCTCCAGCTCGCAGATGCGCCGCCCGACTTCCGCCGCCGTCTCGCCCGTGCCGACGTTCGGCTTGCCTCCCCATCCATAAAGTTCCCTGTAGCAGTACATGTTGCCGTCATAGTCCACAGCCCACCAAAGACAAGCATACGGCCGCGCCGAGCCCCAGTCCATCGAGCGGAACCGCATCCAGCCGTCGGGGATTTTGAAGGGCTCGATGACGTGGCGGCTTTCGCGCCACTCTTTGAAGAACTGGCCAGCCTCGATGCCCCAGCAACCTTCTCCTGCGACTTTGTAGCGGTCAGGGTCGGTCTTTCGCATTTCCTCGAACATGTCACGGTCGGAGCTCGAAAGCCATTCGTTGCACTCGTACGTCGTCGTCATCGCGAGGACGTTATCGTGTGGCGTGTCAAAGAAGCGAGCCTTGAGCCAGGACGACGAGCTCCCATTTGTGTTCGCGCAAATTCGCTACATTTGCGCCGCTTTCGCAGCTCGCGTTTTCACGCGAGATCAGACTATATCACAGCCCTCATACGAGGGTTCTTCTCGTTTCCACACGCTTGTGTGTACTCTACTCATAAATATTGGGGGACACCTGCTGATGCCCCCCCAATATTTACTTTTGTTAGTCGTTGCACCTTTCAAAGGTCATGCCATGATACTTAAACCGTTTCCCGTGATGTGAGGACGACCATTGATAAAAAGTGTCCTTCTTAATCCCGTAATACTTCGCGCATTGGCTTAAGGTTTGGAAACACATATCATCGTCAAGACATTTGATTGCCCAGAGGTTAGGGCGCTCAACAATGTCTTCATCGTTCATATATTCAAAGGCAAGCCCTTGGATAATTTTGCGACCAGTTCCTTCGTGATGGAATGGTGCACGGATTTGAACGGGATTTCCTGCATATGCGTGCGTCTGCAATCCATGCAGAGATACTGGACATTCTGGAAGC
>ONJV01000301.1 GCA_900318215.1 uncultured Veillonellaceae bacterium | reverse complement strand
GATGACGGCCGCGTCGACGTCGTCGAGCGTGCGCGGCACCTGAGCGGCTTCGACTTCCTGGAACTTGATGTTCTTCTTGTTCTCCGCGATGTCGCCTACTGTGGCCTTTTCACCGACGCCTTCCTTGAGCTTGATGATGCCGACTTTTTCGAGGAGCAGGAGGGAGCGGCCGCCGTTCGTCGGGTCGTTTGGGATGGCAATCGTCGCGCCGTCCACGCAGTATTTTTACCGCTGAGCGGCTGTTCCGGCGAGAAAATCATGACGTATGGGGGAAGTGCTGGATGAATGCTTCCTCAAAAACGGGGCTGCCGCAACCGTGTGTTCTCACTGTTGCGGCAGCCCCGTTGTGTTCGCTTCATTCAATGCCCAGTTCCGTGAGGAGCTTCTGCCGATAAGCCGCGTCTGAGGCGGCGCGCGCAAGATCGTCGTACCGCTTCTCCGCGAGCAGGCTGCGGCTCAAGGCCGCAAATGCATCGAGCCCCTCGGTACGTCCTTCCGCGCGTCCTTGTGCGCGCCCCTCCGCGCGTCCCTCCGCGCGTCCCTCCACGCGCCCCTCTTCTCTTCCGAGGCGTCGATTGCCGAGGACGTCGTTGTTATAGTCGAGGATGGCGGACTCTCGGGCGAGATATTCCTGATAGGATTTGTCATTCATGACATAGCACTCCGAGGCCGTCATCGCCTCCTTGATCGCCGGTGAGCTCATCGCAAGTTCCTCCTTTCCCTCCTTGTCGAGCTGGTTCGCGAAATACGCCAGCCAGCGCTCGACGCGCGACATCTTTTTGATTTCCTTCGACTGGTATTTCGGGATCTCGAGGAAATGCAGCTCGAGGTCGTCCGTGAGCTGATGGCGCGTCTCCGGATTCATGATGACGTATTTCGCGTGCGGATTCTCCTGCGGCAGGAAGTTGTAGCGCAGGATGTTGATGGAAATGGCCGGTTTGAGCTGACCGTAGCCTTCGCCCGCTCTGAGCGCGTCGAAGTGCAGGTACATGTGCGCCCAGTAAAAGAGCGTCCGCTTCTCCATGTTCAGGTGGTTGACGACCTGCATCTCGATGTCAACGCGCGTGCCGTCATTGAGAATGCCGAACACATCGAGGCGACCGAGTTTCTCCGACTCCCGCAACGGCGCAAACTCCACGTTCCGATACTCCAGATCGACGAATGCCGCGTCGCCTTCACGGCCGAGCACGTCATTGATGAACGCGAGCGTCACATTCTTGCGCTCCGGCCTGCCGAAGACGAATTTGAATACGAGATCATTCGTAGGGTTGTAGTCTCTCCATACTGGCATATCGCTTCCCTCCTCTGCTGTTTCTATTATATCAGCAGTTGCTGGCTTTTTGAAGAGTGCAGCGTGAAGAGGCTGCGGCATGGAGCGGCTTCATAGAGAAAAGCTTTGTCCTTCCTCTATGGAGGGCGGAGCTTTCTGGGGAGTCGGCCGACCGCTGGATTGCAGGAGTTCGTGTCCTCCGTAGCAGGCGTCAGGCAGTTGGGGCTTACCGTACTTCGTAGCCTGCTTCTTCCAGCGCGGCGAGCGCGCGGAGGAAGTTTTCCTCCTTGACGAGGATATAGTCTGTGTTGAATGTCGAGACGGCGAAGATGCCGATGCGGTGCGCCGCGAGGATGCTAGAGAGCTTCGAGAGGATGCCGACCAGAGAGAAGTCGAGCACACCCTCGATGCGGAAGCCGCGCCAGCCGTCGTCGCGTTCCGTGACGGCCGCGGGGACAGCCTCCGTCCGGCAGACGAGGGAAAGCTCCTCGTCGGTTCTCGCGAGAAAATAGAAATCGGCGCTCAGGTCGATGTCCTCCGGCCTGCGGGGCTTGCAGATGGTAAAGTCATAGGGAAGTTTTTTGAGCAGCAAGGAAATGCCTCCTTCGGGGATGGATGATGAAGCGGGATGCGCTGGCTGTGCGCCGGGGACGCAAAAAGGCCCCGCCCCTCGCTGGGGCGAAGCCTTAGAGAGGGGCGGGATGATCCCGTCCTTCCGTCGGAAGGGCGCGCGGCTGCTGCCTGTGCCTTTCCGGGAGCGCTGTTCGCGGCTCAGAAGGCCGGGACGACGGCGCCTTTGTATTTCTCTGTGATGAACTGCTTGATTTCATCGCTGTGGAGGACTTTGATGAGCGCCTGGATCTCCGGGCGGTTCTCGTCACCTTCGCGCACGGCGATGATGTTGACGTAGGGGCTCGTGCTGTCCTCGATGAACATCGCGTCCTTCGTCGGA
>ONJV01000303.1 GCA_900318215.1 uncultured Veillonellaceae bacterium | reverse complement strand
TCGGACATCGACATGCGCGTGAGCGCCGACATCGGCTCGCCCTGGCTGCCCGTCGTGATGATGACGACCTTGCTCATCGGGTAGTTGCCAATCTCGTCGATATCGACAATCGTGCCCTCCGGGGCCGTGAGATAGCCCAGCTCGAGCGAGATGTTGACGACGTTGACCATGCTGCGTCCGAGCACGGCGACCTTGCGCTTGTAGCGCACGGCCGTATCGACGACCTGCTGGATGCGGTGGACGTTCGACGAGAACGTCGCGACGATGATGCGGCTGCGGCAGTTGTGGAACGCCTTGTCGAACGCCGCACCGACCGTGCGCTCGCTCGGCGTATGGCCCTCGCGCTCCGAGTTCGTCGAGTCAGCCATCATCACGAGCACGCCCTTGTTGCCGAGCTCCGAGAAACGGCGGAAGTCCGTCATCTTGCCGTCAATCGGCGTATAGTCGAGCTTGAAGTCGCCCGTGTGCACGATCATGCCAAGCGGCGTCTTGATGGAGAGGCCGACCGCGTCCGGGATGGAATGGTTCACGCGGATGAAGCCAACGCTGAAGCAGCCGATGTTGATGATGTCGCCCTGCATGACCGGATGCAGCATGCTCGAATCGACGCCGTTCTCCTTCAGGCGGCCTTCGAGGATGCCGAGCGTCAGGCGCGTGCCATAGACCGGCACATTGATCTGCTTCAGGACATACGGCAGGCCGCCAATATGGTCCTCGTGGCCATGCGTCAGCACGATAGCCTTGATCTTATCCCGATTTTCGAGCAGATACGTGATGTCCGGGATGACGAGGTCGATGCCGAGCATGTCCTCTTCCGGGAACATCAGGCCTGCATCGATGAGCAGGATTTCATCCTCATAGCGGATGACCGTCATATTCTTTCCGATCTCGCCAAGTCCGCCGAGCGGGATGATCTGTAGTTTTTGATTTCCTTTCGACAAAAAATGACACCTCTTCCGATAAAATTTTATTTTGATTCCATATTCAAGTGCCAGCACAAGGCACAAAAAGACACGAAGACATAGATATGCTGCATGCACAAAAAGGGGCTCTCCGCCCTCTTTCCTCATCACAGCATATACAAAATCCGTCCGGTATATGCGATCCAAGGAACAAAAATGCAATATGTTGCCCGTCCGTCCGATTCGTTACTGTATATTGTATCATCTGGTCTTAGAGATTGCAATAGCGAACCCTCTCCTGGGCGATTCCAAAAGAAAAGACGAGGCATCCTGCCTCGTCCTGATGAAATGACCGATATTTCGTCATCCGCGGATGAACCATCTCACCGCACCAGGCCTTGCACGCCCGGCCGGAAAGAAATTTCATCGATGCGCTCGAGTTCTTCCTTTGTGAAGGAAGTATTCTCGAGCGCTTTGATATTGTCAAGAATCTGCTCGGGACGCGAGGCGCCGATGATCGTGCTCGTGATAGCACCGTCTTTGAGGTCCCACGCGAGCGCCATCTCGGCAAGCGTCTGGCCGCGCTTTTCCGCAAGCTCATGCAAGTCGCGGATGGCTGCGAGCTTTTCCTCTGTCAGCGACTTTTCCTTGAGGAACCGCCCGTCACGGCGGATGCGGCTGTCCTCTGGGATGCCGTGCAGATATTTTTCCGTCAAGAGACCCTGGCAGAGCGGGCTGAACGCCACGATGCCCTTGCCTTCGGCAACAGCCGCTTCTTTGAGCCCGTTTCGCTCAATCGTGCGGTCGAAAATCGAATAGCGGTTCTGGTTCACGATGAACGGGCAGTGCAGCTCGCGCAGGAGCTTCGCCGCCTCGCGCATCGTCTTGCCGTCGTAATTCGAGAGGCCGACATAGAGCGCCTTGCCGCTCCGCACGATGTCCGCAAGCGCTGTCATCGTCTCCTCAAGCGGCGTCTCGGGGTCCATGCGATGGTGGTAGAAAATGTCGACGTAATCGAGTCCGAGCCGCCCGAGGCTCTGGTCGAGGCTTGCAAACAGATATTTGCGGCTGCCCCAGTTGCCATACGGTCCCGGCCACATGTCGTAGCCCGCCTTCGTCGCAATCACGAGCTCGTCGCGATACGGGCGGAAATCCTCGGCGAGGATGCGGCCGAAGTTCTGCTCGGCACTGCCATAGGGCGGCCCGTAATTGTTTGCGAGATCGAAGTATGTGATGCCGTGATCGAATGCCGTGCGGCAGAGCTCCTTCATGTTTTCCATCTCGGACGTGT
>ONJV01000308.1 GCA_900318215.1 uncultured Veillonellaceae bacterium | reverse complement strand
GAAGCTCGTGCCGATGGCATTGTGCGGATAATCTACGCCGCCGAGCCATGCGGCATTGTTACCTATCCAATCAAGGCCAGCGGCGATGTTCGTATGACCGCCAGCGCGCGCGGATGCCGCCGCGCTGGCCATCGACTGCGCAACAGATGCCGCGCAGCTTGCAGCCCCGGACTTGATGGAGGCAAACAGTCCTGAGAAGAAACCGCCGACGCCGCTCCATGCGCCCTGCGTATCCGAGGCTGACGTCTCGAAGCTATCGGAGACATCCGCGCTGCATTCAGCCGCCGCGTCCGATGTAGGCACGGCCACGCTGGCATCATACCAAGACGGGAAGGAGCTCCATGCATCCTGTGAGCCCTGCGCCGAGCCGAGCATATCCATCTGGATATTATCCGCCGTAGCGGTCGCCTGTGCGCCCGTGTTCTCAAAATCCGTAGAAATGGACGCACTCGCCTCAGAGAACGCGTCTGCGGAAGCGCTCGCGGCCTCCTGTGCCTCCTCCTGCACGCCGCCGAACATCCCAGTCGTGTACATGTTCTGCATCTCCGTGATGCCGAAGTCTTGCGATGTGTCCCGCGGTGTATCGAACGCGTGCGGGCCGATGGCCGAAAGGTCTGTCTGGAGCCCGAAAGGGCTGCTCGCGTCCTTCGTCGTGTCCTTGATACCGATGGAGTCGCCGACAATGTCTACGGGAACCGTCTTGCCGTTCAAGTCAAAGCCGATGGGGGCCTGCTCCTTCGGATGCAGCCACTCTGCGATTTTCTCGAAGCTCACGGTGTTCTGGATGTTGTAGTCAGAAAGCCAGGAGCCAATGCGCTTGCCTGCGATCTCGCCAAGGATGCCGCCAGCCGTCATGCCGATGACCGTTCCCGTAGGGCCCGCGAAACTGCCGATGACACCGCCGAGCACTGTACCAACCGTAGAGCCGAGTGCGCCGCCGATGGCATCACCCTCGCGCATGCGGTTGTCGTGTTCCACCTGCGCCCGGTAATCGTTCGCCTTCGTGTACTCATCAAGCGCCGACCGCCATTGCTCCTGCGAGCCGCCATTCTTGGTGAGTTCTTCGATGTTTTCGCTCGCCTGCTTGACGCCCCACGCAGCTTCCTCTAGGAGCGCAGAGTTTTGGCTTTTCGCACTGTAGATGTCCATCGCACCGAAAATGGCCGCAAGCGCTCCCGCGCCGCCCAAAGCCTTGGCATTGGCACGGAGAACTGCCACCGCTCTGGATAGGTCTTCCATCGGGGCCAAAGATAACGCCACCTGAGTTTTTGCCGGAGCTGACGCCGCCACCTGCGATACTTTTGCCGTTCACGATGACGGTTGCGGCGTTGACCACCATTTCCCCGACAGACGATGCACCCGACTGGCCGGGGATGGCCCCGCCTTTGCGCATGCCCGCGAGCCCCTTGACGGCGCTCATGGCTTTCTTTGCGAGATTGATGACTTTGTAGAGCCCGGCCGCGAGCACACCACCCGCAAGCAGGGAGCCGACGCCGTCGAACTCGATGAATTTATTCTTGAGGTCGCCGACGGCTTCACCGACCGTCTCCATGATGGACTTCACGCCGAGCCCGTCTTCCTTGATGCGGCTGGAGAAGTTGCGGATGAGCTTCGTCCCTTCTTGCACGAAGGAACGGATACCCTCGCCGCCTTTTCCTTCAAAGAGGTCGATCTTGAGGTTGTCGGCCGCGCTCTGCAGCTCGTAAATGGAGCCCTTGAGATTGTTCATCTTCTCGGCTGCGACGCTTGCAGCCGTGAACTTCGTCATCTCTTCCTGCATCTTGCGGACACCGTCGGCACCTTCCTTCATGAGGATCGTGCCGCCACGAATCGCATCTGAGCCGAAGAGCTGATAGAGTGCGTCCTGCTGTTCCATCGACGTCAGGCCGCCGAGACGTTCTTGCAGGATGCTCGCGATGTCAGCAAGCGACTTCATGTTGCCTGCCGAGTCGTAGAAGATGCTGTTGCCATCCTCGCCAATCAGGTTCAGGCGCTGGAATGCTTTCATCGCCGTGTCCGTCTTCGGTGACAGGTTCGCAAGCATCGTCTTTAAGGACGTGCCTGCATCCGAGCCCTTGAGGCCATTCTGCGCGAAAACCGCCAAGGCTGTGTTCGTATCATCGAACGACATGCCAGCGCCTGCCGCAACGGCAGAGACGGCCGACAAAGCATAAGACAGCTCATGAACGTCTGTTGCCGATGCATTCGCCGCACCTGCGAGGATGTCAGCCACATGCGTCGCATCATCCATATGAAACGCGTTCATCGCGGTCGACATGACGGACGCCGCTTCAGGAAGTGCCAGATCACCAGCACTTGCAAGGTCGAGCGCAGCCTGCGAGGCGTCACCCATGACGTCTTTCACGTCAATGCCGGCTTTTAGGAGCTCAGACATGCCCTGCGCTGCTTCGACGGAGCTGTAACGCGTCGCCGCGCCGAGCTCTTTCGCCTTGTCCCGCACCATGGCCATCTGCTCGCCGGACATGTTGGTAAGCGCCTTGATGCCAGAGATTTCGGATTCAAAGTTGCTGTAGGTCTTGAGCGCGTCATACATGCCAAAGCCGATGCCCGCGGCTCCCGCCATCTGCATCGGCGTGTTCATGAGCATGCCCCCTGCAAAGCCAGACATGCCCTCCTTCAGCTTGCTGAGGCCGCCGTTCTGCTTGACATTCACCATCGCAGTGTAGGTCTTGCCGGTCAGCCCCGCGAGCTCTTCTTTGATGCGTGTGAGCTTACCAGATGCTTCATCGCGCATCCGCACCGTGACAGCAGACGCGCGTCCCGCGAGCTCCCTGACACCGTTCTTGATGGCGCTGAGCTTGCCGGACGCCTCATCTTTGACGCCGACTGTTGCCTGATAGGTTCCCTTGACGCCTGAGAGCGCGCTCTTGAGCCTTCCCGTGCCAGCGGCCGCCTTGACCGCCGACGTTCCCACCCCGTCAAGAGCACCGGACGCGGCAGCAGCGGATCCTTTCACGCCTTCGAGGCCTTTCCTCGCATCATTGAGTTTGCCGGTCAGTTTGTCCTTGAGCTCGAGCGTTGCGGAGAGCACATAATCACGATTGGCCACGAATCTTCATCCCCTTTCCTGCCGCCAGAATACTCAGCTGCGCCTTGAGCCGTTCCATCTCTTCCTCCTGATAGACACTGATCGCCGCATGGGCGAAAATCTTTTCCGTCTCCGAGAGGGAGAAGAAATAGTCAAGGGGCAGCCCTCGCGTGAGGAGGAAGGCACAAGTCTGCGCCCTCCAGTCCTCCTTGATTAGTTTTTTACTTCTTCATGAAGCTCCGCACGGACGTCCTTGCCGTAGCCTGCGCACTGCATGATTTTCTTCGCGACCGCAGA
>ONJV01000312.1 GCA_900318215.1 uncultured Veillonellaceae bacterium | reverse complement strand
GAGCCCCGTCGCTGCGATTTCATCCACGTCATACGCGAGCGCCAGCGTCACGACATCAGCTTCGAGCCCTTCGCGCACGGAGCGCGCCTGCTTGCCCGAGCCGCCATGCGACTGCGTGAAGTTCACATGCTCGCCGGTTTCTTCCGTCCACTTCTTCGAGAATGCCTCGTTGAAGTCCGAATAAAGCTCGCGCGTCGGATCATAGGACACGTTGAGGAATGTCTGGCCGTCCGCGCTTTCGCCGCTCGAGCTTCCCGCATCACTGCCGCAGCCCGCCATCACCCCTGCCATCATCAGAAGCCCCGTTGCTGCTGCCGCTGCTGCCAGCCATTTTTTCGCTTTCATGCCATTCTCTCCCCTCGTGTCTTTTAAATTAATTCATATATGTTTACTAGTTTAATGGGTAACAAAAACTCAAACCTTCAGCCTCCCTCTAGAGGGAGGGGGACCGCGAAGCGGTGGAAGGAGTAGTAAGGTGCTGAAGCCTGACACATATACAGACACTGCTAAAGTCTTTAGCAACCTTCTGCATGCTTGTTTGTCTCCAGCAACCAACTACTCCCCCAGTCAGCTTCGCTGACAGCCCCCTCTTGAGGGAGCCTGTCCTTAATGACACTGACCGTCGAATGGAGTCTGGAGAGATTGATTACGCGAGCCCGCCTTTCTCGACGACAAGCTCCCACGTTCCATCGTCGTTCTTATCGACCGAGAGCACTTTGTGCCCCTCGTCCTTGAGGCTGCGCGGCACGTTCTGGATGGGCTCGCCGTCGTTCAGATGGACGCCGAGCTTCTGGCCGTCCTCGAGGTCTTCGAGCGCAACCTTGACTTTGACGAACGTGATCGGGCAGACGACATCGGTGATGTCAATCGTGTCATCGACTGCTTCTTTGCTCATAACACTGCCTCCACTGCTTTCTGGAATTTGTCCCATCCCACGCGATCGAGGCAGTTCGCAAAGCGCTCGCTCGGCTTCGCGTTGTCCTCGAAGAATTTCAGCGTCACATCGACGATTTCATAGAGCTTTGCCTCGTCGAACACGATGGGCAGGAAATGGCGGCCGATTGCGATGCGGTTGCCATAGAGGCCGCCGAACGAAATCACGAAGCCGTTCTCGCCCGTCCATGCGTCCGTCGGGCAGCTTTTGATGCACTTGCCGCAGTAGACGCACTTGTCCTTGTCAAACGTGACCGCCTTTGCGTCCTTGTCGACCGTGATGGCCTTTTCGGGGCAGACGGCCTCGCAGACGCCGCAGTACATGCAGCTCTCGGCCGACCATTTCGGCAGCACGCCGCCCTTGATGCCCATGTCGTTTTCCTCGGCTTTCAGGCAGTTGTTGTGGCAGCCCGTGAAACCGAACTTGAACTTGTGCGGGAGCTCGCGACCGCCATAGCGCTTGTCGAACTCGTTCGCGAGCTTCACCGTGTCAATGAGGCCGGACGGGCACGTTGCCGCGCCCTGGCACGCCGTAATCGTGCGGACGCGCGGGCCGCAGACGCCGACTTCGACGCCGCCGGCTTTGAGCGCGGCCTTGACCTCGTCGATGTCCTGCAACTTGATGTAGGGAATCTCGATGCCCTGACGGCTCGTCAGATGCACATAGCCCTTGCCGAATTTCTCAGCTACCTGCTGCACCGTGCCGAGCTGCGCCGCCGTGAAATGGCCGCCGACAGACTTCAGGCGCATCGCGAAACAGTCTTTCTGCTTCTGGCGCATGAAGCCGCCCTTCTTGAGTTCCTTATAATCGACTGACATATAGCTTTCCTCCTATGCTCTCCTTATTTAGCCAAGCACCCCCAAGCCTCAGCCTCCCTCTCAGAGGGAGGGGGACCGCGGAGCGGTGGTGGGAGTCCCCTGTACGTCAAATGATATTGCAGGGCAAATGACGCGCGGGTGCGCACACGCACTCAACGCATCCTGTTCAATGAATTCTTAAGTCCTCTTTTGTAACATGCTTTTCCTTGTCCACGTGGAAACTGTTCAGCACGGGCTCGCCGCCTGCGAGCGAGAGGATGAAATAGCTCGCCGCGCTGTCGAACGCGAGGCGCTTATCCTCCTCGCTCGGCCGCGAGGGCGTCGCCGGATGGCTGTGCCAGTTGCCCAAGAGCTGCCAGCCTGCCGCGCGGAGTTCCTTCACCGCCGCGAACTGCTCCTTCGGGTCGAGAGAGAAATGCTCTGCGCTGTGGTCCGTGTTCGTGAGGTAAAAGACTTTTTCTACGCGTTTCTCATCGCCATCAATCGTGCCGCCCAGGAGGCCGCAGTCCTCGATGGGGGCGACGTTACGTGCATGTTGAACCATCTCTACATAATCTTCAAGTTTCAAATGAACAATAGTTGCCATTTCTTCATCTCCTAACGGCATTCCTTCGACTGCACAATCGATTTCTGATTCACGATCT
>ONJV01000313.1 GCA_900318215.1 uncultured Veillonellaceae bacterium | reverse complement strand
GAAAATTTCTCGCATGTCTATGACAAGGCGCGGTATCTCGATGGCTCGCTCAAAGCGCTCCCGGACTTCCAGCAGAACGACCGTCGCTTCGACCTCAAGCTCGAACATATCGAGTTCTATTCGGAAAAGACGGGGACGCTTGGCTGCATCCCGCAGATGCTTCTGCCCTCGTTCGCCATCCAGCCGCACGACCTGCGCGAGACGTGTACGATTGGCAAGAAGCGGTATTTCTACGCGCCTGACCTGTTCTACGGACGTCCGTGGCACATGCCGCTGGATGCGTATTCCTATAACGTCACACAAGACCTTGACAAGTTCCGAACGAATCTCACAAACCCTGATATTTTGCTATCGACAGAGCTCGAACGCGTCTATCGCATCACGCACGATACGCGCGGGATTCTCTTCGGACTCGATGAAATGGAGGATGATATCTGATGGCCTACCAGAAATACACGGGCCTTGTCGGCGCGGCCGCCATCATGGAGAAGATGAGCGAGTATGCTGCTGACCATGACTGGGTCATCTTGCAGAACTGCATCGCAGATTTGCCGATTGACGGAAGTGCGACATCTGACGGCGTGCTCTTAAGTATGAAGTCGCCGGACGGCGTCGTGTTCGGTTCGTTCCGGCAGGCGAACGGGAAGGGCATTTTCCCGACGCAGGACATCACGACGACACCGGCCAGCGGCACGACGCCGGCGAAGACGAACGCCTACGGCATCGGGCTTGTGGCATCGACGGCTCACACGAACAAGCCGGCGTCCGGTCTCTGGTTTGACCAGCCGAACGCACCTCTATCTTACGCGACGCAGGAAGTCGTCGGCGCTGGTGTCGCCATTGACCCGAATGGCACGTATACGCTCTATGGCAACTGCATCTCAGACCCAGCACATATGCTGGTGTTTTCCATCGAGTCACCAGACGGCGTCTTCCAGCATCTCGCGCTCGGCTACCTGCAGAAAATCGGCGACTGGGATGGCGGCATCATCTTCAGCGGCAGCCGCAACAGCCAGCACATGTTTTCAAAAACTTTTGGAGCAACGGACCTCGATACGGATTCCATCCCGCTCTTTTCGATGTCCACGCAGGGCGCGACGTATCTCCAGTGCAGCATCGACGCCGCACCGCTCCGTCTGCCGTCCGTCCTCTGGGCGAGCGCGGCAAAGCCTGGAGAACTCTGCGACACAGGCAAGCAGCTCGCGCTCCCCGTCAAGACGCTCGAAGTCAAGAAAGAGGATTGGGACGCGAAAATTCCTGACTACTGCAAGCTCCAGAGCCAGACAGCGACGGATATCGGCCGAAACGTGAGCACGCTGAACTGCATCACAGTTAACATGAACATCGTCTGCTACGTTCTGCGCGACCCAGATGCCCTTCGGAACTTTTCTCCGGTCGGCTATGTGCCAGGCATCTATTTCATCTCCATGCGCAACGTTGCACCGGCGCAGGTTTATGAAATCAGCTACCCGAAATCAGGAAACCTGCATCAAGTTTTTCCATATACGCGAAGGCGCGGGACGTACGGCATGGATGGCTTCAGCATCTTGCAGGAGAAGGACGCAACGACAACAACGTGATGAGGGGAGGCGGCGCGCATGCCGACAGGCGTTGTATTTCAGGAGCAGACAGGGCTTCCAGCGTCATCGAAGAGCCTCGGCAGGGCACCAGCTCCCTATTTCAGTGTGCGCACCATGCCATTCGGTGCGATGGACAAGAGCCGCGACGTCCGTGTCTATGGCGATGCGGCGACGATGACATTCATGACATCGCTCAGCATCCCGTGGGGAACGGCAACGCCATCTTCGGTCGATGTACTGGTGCCTGGATGGAGCTGGGTCTGGGACATCCATCGAGCAAAGCTCACGGTCACGGATGCGAGTGGTGCCGTGACGGTGCGAAAGGCTTCCACATGGTCAGAACTCGCCGTGAGCATGGGCGTTATCAGCAGTCATCAGTTCATCTATTACTCAACTTTCCCACGCCAAATTTCCAAGCAATCCCTGTACATATCTGCTCTGAGAGGCAAACCAGTCCGACAGTAAACTTTTCACGAGTTTTGTGCTT
>ONJV01000315.1 GCA_900318215.1 uncultured Veillonellaceae bacterium | reverse complement strand
CCGATTGCCGGCCGCGTCTGCATGGACCAGGTCATGGTCGATGTCACGGACATCCCAGATGTGAACGTCGGCGACACCGCCCTTCTCTTCGGCGGCGAATCCCTCCCGACTGATACGGCAGCAGGCTGGCTCCATACCATCAACTACGAAGTCACCTGCCTCATCGCACCGCGCGTGCCGAGAGTGTACTGCTGATTTTCGAAATCATGCATGAAAATGCCCTTGCGCAGAGAATTCTGAGCGCAAGGGCATTTTTGTGCAGTCTGTACGAAACCAAGCAATCAGCCGACCATCCAGCTCACGAAGTAGATGACGAGCGGGATCGTGACGCAGGCGATGCCGACGAAGTCGATGATGACGCCTGTGTGGATCATCTTGGTGATCGGGATGTAGCCGGACGCATAGACGATGGCATTCGGCGGGGTCGAGACCGGGAGCATGAAGCCGAGCGAGGCCGAAAGCGCGATACCGACGGAGACCGGAATCGGGCTGATGCCGGCCGAGACGGCTGCCGTGATGGCGAGCGGGCCAATCATGTTCGTGGCCGCCGTATGGCTCGTGAGCTCGGAGAGCAGGAGCGCCATGACGGAGAAGATGGCGACCATGCCGACCTGGCTGGGCTCGCCGCCCATCGCTGCGACGATGAGGTCGCCGACCCACTGCGAGAGGCCGGTCTGATACATCATGCCGCCCATCGCGAGGCCGCCGCCAAAGAGAATCAGCGTGCCCCACTCGATACCTTCCATCGCTTCTTTCCACGTCAGCGTGAAGCGGCGCGTCTTGAAGTCCACGGGCAGCAGGAACAGCAGGAGGGCGCCAGCCATGGCCGCGACGGCCTCCGGGAACAGCAAGTTGTACATCTTGAGCTCGGGGCTCGCGGAGCCGAGGCCGATGGAGAGGATGCCCGGCATAATCCAGAGCAGGACGGCGACAGCGAACGCGAAGAGCGTGTTCTTCTGTGCGCGGTTCCATGCGCCGAGTTCGGCGAGCTTGTTCTGGATGAATTTGTCAGCGCCTTCGATGTGGTCGACATCCGCCGGGAACATGTGCGAGAGCACGACATAGGCGATGACGAAGTAGACGACCATGGCGATGAAGCCCCACGTCATCCATTCGAAGAACGAGATATGGATGTCGCACATCGTGTTGAGGAAGCCGAGCATGATGAGGTTCGGCGGGGTGCCGATTGGCGTCAGGACGCCGCCGATGGAGCAGGAGTACGCGGTCATGAGCATGAGGCCGGTTGCGTATTTGTACTCGTGCAGGTCGATTTCGCGGCCGTTCGCGGCGAACATCTCTTTGATGGACGTCAAGAGGCCGAGGCAGATCGGGAACATCATGGCAGCCGTCGCCGTGTTGCTGACCCATCCGGAGCAGAGGGCAGCGGCGAGGCCGCAGGCGAGGAAGATGCGCTTCGGGTTCGACCCGACCCATTTCCGCGCGAGCAGCCAGTAGGCGAATCGCTTGTCGAGTCCGTGCTTCATCATGGCTTTCGCGAGGATGAAGCCGCCCATGAACAGGAAAATCATCGGGTTTGCGAATGCTGCGAATGCGGCTTTGACGCTGACGACGCCGGTGATGACGGCGAGCGTCGGCCCGATGAGGGAGGTGACGGGGATGGGCACCGGCTCTGTGATCCACCAGAGAGCGACGAGCACCATGATTGCCAGGAGCTTGTGGCCCGGCACCGTCAGGGCATCAATCGGGGTCAGAAAGACGAGGATGGCGAGGAGCGGGCCGCCGAAGAGTCCGATGGTGCGGCGTTTGCGGTCGAAGGCTTGTTCAATAAAACGGAAACAAGAAATTCTTTCCTTCATAATACGAAATTTTGAGGCTATTTTCAATAGAGAAGGGAAACTTTGACGATTCTATTTAGCTATGATTGGAGTGAGCCTTGAAATCATGCGGCCGCTTGACCCGCGCGGCGTTCTTCTTTACAATGGAAGCAGTGTTTTTCAGTTGGAAAGGAACATCATCATGGAGCTTCTTCCCCCGGACGTCCTCGCATTCCTCATCGCTTTCGGCTTCTGCGCAGCATTCATCGATTCCGTCGTCGGTGGCGGCGGTCTCATCTCGCTGCCGGCACTTCTCTGGATCGGCCTGCCGCCGCATCTTGCGCTCGGCACGAACAAG
>ONJV01000319.1 GCA_900318215.1 uncultured Veillonellaceae bacterium | reverse complement strand
GAAACAGCAGGAAAGGGAGTAGACGGATGGTAAGACTGATCCTCACAGATATGGATGGCACGCTGCTCGACAGCCAGAGCCGGCTGCCCGAGGGCTTTGATGCGATGATGGCGGAGCTCAAGCGGCGCGGCGTGATGTTCGGCGCGGCGAGCGGGCGGCAGTATTATTCGCTGATCGAGTCGTTTGCAAAGTACAAGGACGAGTTCCTCTTCGTCGCGGAAAACGGCACGAACGTCCGCTATCGCGGTGAACAGGTCTTTTCCTGTCCGATGGACCGCGATGTCGCGCTCGAAATCTTAAGCAAGGTCTACGCTGCCGATCCCGGCATCTTCTGCGTCTACTGCGGCCTCGAAGACGCCTATGTCCTGCGCGCCCAGTACACGGGGCAGAACATCGACGAGATGGCGAAATATTACACGCACGCCCAGATCGTCGACCGCTTCGAGGACGTCACGGACACCTGCATCAAGGTCGCGCTCTACGATGTCACGGCACATTCGAAAGACCGCATCGAGCCGCTCGTCAAAGGCTATCGCGGTCCGCAGCAGGTCACGCTGTCGAGCGACTACTGGCTCGACATCATGAACAAGGACATCAACAAGGGCGTCGCCGTGCAGGCCGTCGAGAAGAAATTCCACCTGCACCCCGACGAGGTCGCCGTGTTCGGCGATTATCTCAACGACCTCGAAATGATGAGCGCGGCAAAATACAGCTTCGCGATGGCAAACGCGCACCCCGCCATCAAGAAGGCCGCGAACTACGAAACCGCCAGCAACGACGAAGCCGGTGTGCTCAAGGGCATCCAGTGGCTCATTGATGAAGGACTGTGCTAAAACGGGCAGGCTCCCCCTCTGGGGGAGCTGGCGCGCGTAGCGCGACTGAGAGGGTAGTTGGGTGCTGGGATTGACGAGTTTCGAGAAGTAAAGAAAGGACTTATATTATGAAGTTGGATTATCACATGCACTTCGAAAAGGGTTCTTACGATGAGAATTGGGCGGAAGGCTTTTTTGAAGCAGCGAAGAGCCGCGGCCTCGATGAAATCGGCATCAGCGAGCACAGCCACACGTTCCCGGAGTTCAAGGAACTTTACTACCACGACCTGATTCTCGATGACAGCACGCTCGACGACTATTTCCGCTTCATGGAAAAGCTCCGCAAGCGTCATCCGAACGTCCGCACGGGTATCGAGGTCTGCAATTTCCAGCAGCAGGACAAAGTGCACGACATCCTCAAGGACTATCCGTTCGACTACGTCATCGGCTCCGTCCACTTCTTGCGCGGCTGGGCGTACGACTCCTCGGAAATCAAGGCCGAGTGGGACCGCCATCCTCTCGAAGACATCTACGAATGGTACGCCGAAGAAGTCGAAAAGCTCGCCGAGAGCGGTGAGTACGACGTGCTCGGCCATCCGTTCAACATCCGCCTCTTCAAATACCTGCCGGACTTCGACGTCACGCCATACCTTGAGCGCGTCGCGCGCGCGATGGCGAAGGCGAAGATGGTCGTTGATGTCAACACGGGCACGTATTACCGCTATCCGATTCAGGAAATCTCGCCGTATCCCGATTTCCTGCGCATGGCAAAGAAATACGATCTGCCGATCATCACGACGTCGGACGCGCACAAGCCCGAGGATTGCGGCGCCTACAACGCCGAGGCTGTCGCCTATGCGAAGTCGTTCGGCTACACGGAGCTCGTCCATTTCGAGCAGCGCCGCCGCACGCTCGTCAAGCTCGAATGATTGCATGACTGGAGGATGCTGAGACGGCATCCTCCGATTTTCTGGCCGAAGATGCGTGAAATGTTCTGATTTGTGCGGAATTGGCGTGAAAGTACGACTGTATCCAAAGTACAATAAAAAACACGAGTTACATGTTGACAAACATCACAGCTGCGGCTATAATGAAGTCAAAGATAAGGAAAAGGAATTCAAGGAAGACGGTTCAGATTAGTAGAAGGTTTTAGAAGAGGTTATTTCGAAATCTCCATCATGTACTTGATTTCTTGAGGATTATCGCAAGATGTACTTGCAGTTGAAAAGAAGCAGGCAACGAAGAGAAAGGTGCTTGCGATACCACACCGGAACGAGGGACTGAGGAGGGTCATCACCGGGTGGCCGAAAAAACAGCAAGTAGCAAGGAGCGAAATCAACATGAAAGTCAAGACATATTCCCAGTGGATGGAAACGAAATTCGTCCCCGTCCGCACGAAGCAGTTCACCAAGGCAGCAAAGCTCATGGGTCATTCGAGTTTCAAAAGCTTTGCCGCTGCAGATGACAAGGTCGGCCGTGATCAGAAGACCGCAAAATCTTCGGACCAGCAGGCAGTAGCTGAGTGGCTCGATTGCCAAGTTGTTGGTAAGGTGACTGAGGGAGTTGCATGATGTAGAATAGCCATGCAGAAGGGCGGCAGCGGAAGCTGGAATTGAATGTGGATATGCGCCCTTCCCTCCGTACTTGTGCAAGGCAATGATAGGACCGTTCCAGACGTGAGAAGCGCCGCATCGAAAGATGCGGCGCTTCTGTTGTGTTCGCATCGCAAGATGGTGCCTACTGGGGCATGAAGATAAAAAGTTTTCGTTTTCGCAAAAAAATGCTTGACTTCGAGGCACTGGATGCGTATAATGTATTTTGTCAGTCAGCGAGAGGCCGCGAGCCTCGGCGCTAGCAGATGGATGCGGAAGTAGCTCAGTTGGTAGAGCACCACCTTGCCATGGTGGGGGTCGCGAGTTCGAGTCTCGTCTTCCGCTCCAATATGCGGAAGTAGCTCAGTTGGTAGAGCACCACCTTGCCATGGTGGGGGTCGCGAGTTCGAGTCTCGTCTTCCGCTCCATTTTTGACTGCAAGCATCATAGGAATGTTTTGGGCCTATAGCTCAGTTGGTTAGAGCATCCGGCTCATAACCGGTCGGTCCTTGGTTCGAGTCCAAGTGGGCCCACCATT
>ONJV01000320.1 GCA_900318215.1 uncultured Veillonellaceae bacterium | reverse complement strand
ATCGAGGTCGCGCGCGGCGCGCGCATCACATTCGACGCGTCGTCCGACATGGCTTGGACGGCGGACAAGACGCTGGCCTTCTCCGGCACGATGGGCAAGAAGTCGGTGCGCGTCGGCACGAGCGCCGCCGCGCTGACGGTGGAGCAGCTCGCGGCGGTGAAGTTCAAAACCGCATCCGGCAAGCTGCGCGCGATGACAGTCGATGACGAGGGCTACTTGGTCCCGCCGGCGGCGGGCATGTCCGTTTACTTGCGCTAGAACGGCATTCCGAAGATGAGACGGTCGTTATGCATGTGGGTGGCGGCTGCACTGGCGGCCGGCGTGTGGGCGGCATCCGAGGCGGACCGCGCGGCGGCGCGGGCCGCGCTTGTCGAAGGGGTGTCGGCGATTGATGCGCCGGGCGGGGGTATTCCCGGCGGCTACATCCTCATCGGCGACGACATCATCCCGCTTGCGGAATGCCGCAACTACGACGGTACGACGGCGTTCACCGCGGTGGCTGCGTTCTACGGGCGGGGCCGCGCGGTTTTGCTGGCGCATCCGAACTTTCTCTCGCAGGCGGACTTCCTGAAGGACACGAAGCGCCTGCTGCAGCTGCTGACCGTCATGCACTCCGGCGTCTATGCGATGTCCACGGTCATCCCGGGCCTCGTCGAGACGAGCGCAAACCTCGGTGTCGTGAAGATGAACGAGGAAAAGGTGCACATCGAGGTCTTCCCGCGCTCGGCTGTCGATGGCAAGCTCGACGAGTTCGCGCTTTATGCGCGGGAAATCGCCGAGCTCACGGGCTTCACGGCCATCGTCGGCACGAAGTCCCCGGGCTGGAAGGAGAACAAGGACAGCCGCCTCGCGAAGATTGTCGCCGAGACTTTCGAGGAGCAGAACGGCAAGCCCATGAAGGTCGAGACGATTCATGCCGGCCTCGAGTGCGGCTGGCACTTCGGCAAGAATCCGAAGCTCGACATGGTCTCCATCGGCGTCACGACGCAGGACATCCACAGCCCGAACGAGAAGCTCGTCCTCGCAACCGTCGAGCCGCAGGTCAAGCTCATCGAAGAGACGCTGCACAAAATCGCAAAACTGTAACCGCGTCTTCCGGCTCCCTCTCAGAGGGAGCTGTCAGCGAAGCTGACTGAGGGAGTGTCGAAGGTACATCCTGACGGATATACACAAAAATCGAGTCGAAGGTATGTTTTTTCCTTCGACTCGATTTTTTGATAGATAAAATTTTAATGAGGTTTTGCTCACTTACTTCTTAGGATATACTCCAATGGTCAGTTCGTTGACAAAGGGCAAGTGTTCGCCAATCTTGCGGAATACGACGGCGAGCATCATCGAGAGAATGAGCACGGCGCAGTAGAACGCGATGGCAATCGCGCCTGTCATGATGCGTCCCGCATGCTGGAGCGCCAATGCGAGGTACGTGATGACGAAGGGGTGCACGAGGTAGGCAAAGTACGAATGTTTGCCGAGCGCGTGCAGAATCGGATTGAGCGCCTGCGGATACTTCTGATACGTGAAGATTGTGAAGAAGAACAGCGAGGCCATCAGCGTGTAGAAGATGCCCTCTGGCGAGAGCTGGTGCGCTGTGTTGATGCCGTCGAGCGGCGTCTGGCCCTGCGTCAGCAGCAGCCAGTAATAGTAGGCGAGCAGGCTCGCCATGCTGACCCAGAACAGCACCGTGATGGCCGTGCGGCGCTCCTGCATGAACGTTTGGAAGCGAAATATTTAAAAAAGAGAAATGTAAAGTATATATAATGTTAAATGGTTCAAAACAGGGTGTGCCTTGAGACCAGCGAATCATCCGGCAAGTCGTAGACGTAGATGTTGAACGGCACGGAATAGCTCGACCAGTAGTCGAAGGCAATCTGGAAGACCAGCAGTGCCGCGAGACCCTTGAGGCCCATTCTTTTTATCATCCAGATCCAGAGCGGCATGAAGAGGTAGAACCACAAGAGAATCACGAGGAAGTAGAGCTGGTACTTCGCGACGCCGAAGAACAGGATGCCGCAGAAGTAGAATGGCGACGGGAAGCCCGTGTGATAGAGCAGGCCGTCGTGCACGAGGTAGAGCACCGACCAGACGACATAGGGAATCAGAACGGTCTGCACGCGCCGCTTGTAGAAATGCTTTGCGTCAAACGGCGCATGAATGTCGAGGTTGTAGAACAGCCCGAACGCCGAGATGAAGAAGAAAATCGGCACGGAGAAGCGCGTGAAGATCTCGAAGAGCGCAATGAGGTGCATGTTCGCGGCGGGATTCCCGAGGTACTGCGAACCGACATGGATGCCGATGACGCCCATCATGGAGATGCCGCGGATGTATTCGATGGCTGCGAGGCGCGGCTTGCGCTTCTTCTTGGCAGGGCTTTGCGATGGTTGCATAGAGATGAAGAAAGCTCCTTTTTAATCGCTGAGGATGAAGTCGATATGGACGCTGGCTGAGAGCGAGAGGCTGCCCGGCGCGACCGGCGTCGCAGCGTCCTTCGCCATCGCCATCATCATGTTGCCAGCGAAACGGCGCGTCTCGATGTAGCCCGTGTTCTCGCTGACGTTCTGGATGCCGACGATGCGCTTGCCGAGACCTTTCGCGAGGATGTCCGCCTTGTCGCGTGCATCGGCGATGGCGTTCTTCAGCGCCTCCTTGCGGATGCCGCGCGTGTCGCTCGCGGAAAAGTCGAGCGAGGAAATCTCGTTCGCGCCATGCGAGAGCGCGGCGTCGATGACCTTTCCTGTGAGCTTTACGTCGCGCACCGTCACGATGACGGTGTTGTCGACTGTGTAGCCGTCAATCTCGTTCGTATGGCCCTTGTCCTCGCGGTACGTCGGACGGAACGTGAAGTTCCTCGTCTGGATGTCCTTTTCGGCGATGCCGAGCGATGAGATGGCCTTCTGGATTTCGCCAGCGACCCAGGCA
>ONJV01000321.1 GCA_900318215.1 uncultured Veillonellaceae bacterium | reverse complement strand
CCTCGCTGAGCTCGGCCGTGAAGCGGCGGATCATGTCACTCACGACCTGCTGGCCATACGTGCCGACGATGGCATCGAGGTTCGCGATGCCGAAGACGATGAAGTACCACGCCCGGCCATCGACGGGAAGGTCGCGCGTGAGCTCTTCAAACTGATGCTCGAGCCATGCGTGGCTGCGGAGGCCCGTGTAGCTGTCGGTATCGACGAGATGCTGAATCTCGTCCGTATGGCGGCGGCGCTGGCGCAGCGTGTACCAGAGAATCAGGACCAGGAAAAGTCCCGCAAGGAAGATGCCGAGCGGATAGGCGTAGATGAGCGAACGGATGCTGCGATGGCGCGCCGTGCTGCCTTGCTGCTGCGAAAGATTGCTCTGAGAGACGTTCGGGGCAATCACATTGATTTCTTTGTCGAGAATCGGCAGAAGATGTTCCGAAACGCGCTCGGAGACGCCGATGGAATTCCGCTGCAAAAAGGCGACCGTACCATCGGAAACGAGGTCGGGGAAATCGCCCTGCCAGATGGCATACTGCGCCGTCTCCTGACGCACGAACGTGATGTCGGCCTCGCCGGACTGCACGGCCCGCAGGCAGGCTTCGACATCGGGATAAATGCGAATCTGATCGTCGGCATAGCGCGTGCGCAGCATGCGGTCGGTCATGCGGCTGTCGATTGCTGCGATGACGGGATGCGTCAAATCGCTGAAGCGGCGCGTGACGGCTGTATAATAGTCCGTCGCATAGCTGATGGTCGCTGCCATGCCCTTTGATTCCGCAAAGGCGATATCCCAGTCGATGTTCAGATACAAATCAGCGCTGCCATCCGCAATCGCAGCCTCTGCCTCCACATACGACGGGACAGTCCGGATGTCGATGGTGACGCCGAGGTCTTCTGCAATGCGGTCAGTGAGCATTTTCACTTTGCCCTTGAAGGCGCCATCTTCGTCCATGTAGGCAATCGGGCGCTCATTCGGGACAACGACAGCATGAATCACGGGATGCGCTGCGATGTAGCCGCGCTCGTCCTGCGTGAGGCGCAGCACGCGCGCAGGCTGCCGGTCAGCATACATCTGCGTGAGCATCTCGAGAAAGAACGGCCGGTTCGCGGCCATAGCGTCATTCGCCCGCTCGACGCGGCCAAACAGCGCATCGTTCCCCTGCCGCATGACATAATAGAGCGGCGTGACCTGATGGTCGGGAACCGGGAGCTGGAACTTGCGGCTGCCGCGCGCAAAATCAATGGGCATGCGCGAGTACAGGAGCTCGCCCCGGTACTCCGGCATCTGCGGGACGCCCGCGATGGCGTCAATCTCGCCCGTGCGCAGGCGCGCGAGATTTTCCTCCCAGCTGCCGGGCACGAACGCGACATCCATGCCCGCATAGCTCGTGAGCGTCTGCATGTAGTCCGTCTCGATGCCGTAGTAGTTGCCCGTTGCATCGACAGTGATGACGCCGTCGCCGAGCGGGTGGATGCCGACGCGCAGCGTATCGCGCGCCTCAGCGAAAGGCGAAAAACCTGCCAGCAACGCCAAACATAGCAAGAGCAGTGCCGTTTTCTGCAAAAATCGTTTCATGAACACCACTGCCTTTCTCCGACTGCACAATCGATGGACAATTCACGCCCCGCCTTCGACACACCCACCACCGCTTCGCGGTCCCCCTCCCTCTAAGAAGGAGGCAACTATTTCAAGCGTGCTCTTTCAGGAACGCTTCGTAGTCTGCGCGGCGCATGGGCTTGCCGTAGAGGAAGCCCTGCCCGTACTCGCAGCCGCAGGCGATGAGCAGCTGTTCCTGCTCCTCCGTCTCGATGCCCTCGCAGATGACCTTCATGCCGAGCGCGTGGCCGAGCTCGATCATCTGCCGCAGGACGGTCTGCATGCGCTCCGAGCCCTCGGACTCGAGCAGCATCGTGCGGTCGATCTTCATGACATCGAGCGGCAGCTGGTTGAGCAGCGAGAGGTCGCTGTAGCCGCTGCCGAAGTCGTCCATGTCGATGGAAAAGCCCATGCCATGAAGAGATTTCACGACGTCGAGCGAATGCGTGCGCA
>ONJV01000322.1 GCA_900318215.1 uncultured Veillonellaceae bacterium | reverse complement strand
CGCCGCCCTGCATGGCCTCGGCTTCAAGATCGACATGGACGACTTCGGCAGCGGCTACAGCGACCTCTCACTGCTCAACTATCTGCCGCTCGACGTCATGAAGATTGACCGCTCGCTGCTGCTGGCCTCCGAAGGCTCCGAGCGCATGCGCGCCGTTCTGAAGAAAATGGTCGAGCTCGGCCACATGCTCGGCATGGAAGTCATCTGCGAAGGCATCGAGACCGAAGCCCAGGAAGACCTCCTGATGGACTGCGGCTGCGAATACGGCCAGGGATACCTCTACGGCCGCCCGATGCCGCGGCAGGAGTTCGAAGAATTCCTTCAGGCGCACGCGTGAGGAAATAGAATAGGCAATTACGCATTTTTTTGGTATAATAGGGTTGGTCTTGACTATGGAAAGGATGAAATCATGGTTTCCAATCGACTGGCCCCACTCACCGAGAGCGGCATTCTCGCCGCTCTTTCTGTTGTCTTGGGCCTGATGGCGGTGTATCTGCCGGTCGTCGGCGTCATCGCCGTGATGATCTGGGCGCTGCCGCTTGTGGTGCTGACAGTGCGGCATGGGCTGCGCTATGGCGCGGCTGCGGCCGTCGCCGCGACGGCGGTGCTCTCGCTTTTCGCGGGGCCGCCGATGGCCGTGCGGCTGTTCCTCGCGTTCGCGCCGACGGGGCTCGCACTCGGCTGGGCAATCCGCGCGGAACTTTCGGGAACGCGCATCTTCTTCTCGGGCCTTGCGGCGTCCATCGCAGGAAAGCTTCTCGGCTTTGCGCTGATCTTCTTCCTCATGGGCATCGACCCGTGGCAGACGCAGCTTGACGGCATGCGCGAGGCGTTTTCGGCGACGACGCAGATGTATGAAGACATCGGCGTCGATTCGGCGGATATCCAGCAGTCGACGCAGCAGCTCGACCAGGCCATCACGATGCTCGCGGAGCTTGCGCCGCTTGTCTTGCTGCTCATGGGGCTTTTCGATACCGTCGTGCTCTATTTCCTCGGCGGGCGCGTGCTGAAACGGCTCGGACACCCGGTGCCGTCGGCATTGCCACCGTTTGGCGAGTGGCGCCTCCCTGTGGGGTTCCTCTATCTTTTCGGTTTCTCGCTCGTCGCGCTCTACTGGGGCGGCGGCCACGAGATGCCGATGCTGCGCCAGGCGGGGCTCAATGCGAACATGATTGCGCTCTTTGCCGGCCTCGTGCAGGGGCTGTCGCTCCTCCACGTCCTTCTTTCGCATTTTCGCGTGCGCGGCATTGTGCGCGCATGCATCTATATCTTTATCTGCCTGAACGGGCTCCTGCTGCAGATTGTGGCATTCACGGGGCTCATCGACATGTTCTTTGACTACCGTTCGCGCTTTGCGGGGCGGTTTGGCGGGAGGTGAGCGCATGCCCAAGAATCTGTCGGCATGGATCGATCTGACACTCCAGCTCTTCGTGATGCTGCTGCTCATCATCGTGCTCTGGTCGTACAATCCGTTCCTCGCAGCGACATCGTTCGTGCTCTGGCTCTGCCTCGCAGGCTTTGCGCGCGAGCGCTGCCGCGACCGCTCCGTGCGCTTCGAGCGCTATTGCAAGAGCGTCATCGCGAATGTCAACGAGCCATCTTCGTCGTGGACGCCGAGGGTCGCATCCAGTGGGCGAGCAGTCAGGCGGACACGTTCCTCGGCGAGACGCCCGAGCATGATACGGACATCAAGGACTATTGGCCGAATGTCATCCTTGAGCCGATCTGGGGCACGGACGGCGAGTATGTGTTCGCGCACGAGGATCACTATTATCAGGTGAAATACCGTCCCGTGAAGCTCGCCGTGCACCAGCCGGAATACATGGTGCTTTTCGTCGAGGATGTCACGCACGTCGAGGAGCTGCGGAGCGAGTACAATGCGAGCCGCACGGTGCTCTGCTACGTCCAGATCGACAACTACGACGAGGTCATGCAGGGCCAGACGGAGGCGGAGCGCGCAGGCTTGCTGCTGGCCGTCAACCAGGCGCTCGGCACGTGGCTCAAGAACCTCGGCGGCTTCTTGAAGCGCGTGAATGAAGACCTTTACGTCGCGGTGCTCGAGCGCAAGGAGCTCGACCGCGCGATGGCGGAAAAGTTCGACGTGCTCGACAAGGTGCGCCAG
>ONJV01000323.1:1711-3999 GCA_900318215.1 uncultured Veillonellaceae bacterium | reverse complement strand
GAGGAAAAGATATTCCACCGTCCGCGCGGCCTCCGTCACGGCCTCCGTCGTCTGCTCCTTGTAGCTCCGCCGGATTTCGTTGAGGAAGTCCGGCACGCTCTCAAACAGCACGGCCTTCCCCTCACGCATGAGCGCGTTCGCAAGGATGGACGCGAGCAGGGTCTTGCCCGTCCCGCGCGGGCCATGGATGTAGAGCCCCGGCGGCTTTGCAAAGAGCCCTTCCGTCACCTTGCCGTGCGCGATTTCCTTTGCCGCCTTGACGGCCTGCTCGTTGCGCTGGTTGATGCGGTACTGGTAGAGCGTCGCGCCCTTGTAGATTTCCGGCACCTTCGAATTCTTGAAAAGCCGCTTCGCACGCTCCTCCGCCATCTTTTTGCGGCCCCACTTGCACCGCTGGAAATACTGGTGCAACTGGCCGTTCACGCCTTCGACGATGGGAATCATGTACTCGTCGCGCTGCCGACATTTCTCGCCGCGGCATCCCTTGCACTTTGCCTGAAGCTTTTCCCATGAGACGATGGCTTCCGCGTTCCGCGTGAGCTCTTCCGTCGAAACCTCATACTGCCCGCGAATCTGTGAAACGTAGTCAATGGCTTTCGGCGCTTCGAGCGGCTTCTCTGGCTTTTCGCTCGCGCTCGATCTTGGCATTGTACTCGGCTCGGAACTTTGCAAGTTCTTCTGCGCGGCGGCGAACCTTCTCGCCCTCGCCAGAATGGCCAGAAGCTCCGGCCGGATGCTTTCGGGTTCTGCCATGGTCTTCTCTCCTTCCTACCTGGAATCCGTCACGCTTCCATCGCTCCAAGATGGCTTCGATGTAGCGGACGGAACGTCCATTGTTCTCTGCTGCTTCCGTGATGGCCGCGAGTGTCCAGTTCTTTCCAAAATCATCGAGGAAGGATGTCAGCTTCCCGAGCTCGATCTCCCCCGTCACGGGATGGATGTTGTTCGAGAACGCCTGCACCACTTCCGAAAGGTTTTGGCCGCCATCGCGCGCGCACGCGCGCGTAGCAGCAGCAGCTATATAATCTTTGTTCTTTGTACTCTCTGGGATGTGGTCAATTTTTGACCTAGCAGTGGGTCGTTTTTTGACCTGCTTTGACCTGCTCTAGGTCATTTTTTGACCTAGTAGCTCCTTTAACTAGGTCATTATTTGACTCACGTAAGTCAATTTTTGACCTAGCAGTGGGTCGTTTTTTGACCTGCTCTAGGTCATTTTTTGACCTAGTAGCTCCTTTAACTAGGTCATTATTTGACTCACGTAAGTCATTTTTTGACCTAGCAAGAGGAACGAGCTTGTACATCATCGTCCCCATCTTCCCGTTTCTCTGTGCCTCGATGAATCCTTTCGATACGAGAGCATTTTTTGCAAGCGTGATCGTATGCGCGTGCTTGATTTCCAATTCTTTCATGAGTTGTGAACGCGATACAGCGAACCATTCTGGTCTGCGTAGTTCGTTCCATACACCGAGCAGGCGTAAGTATACAGCCTGCTCCTTCGCATCCAGCCGTCCGGCGCTCAATTTGATGAACGCACGGAACTGCTGGATGAAATCAAGTTTTTCCATCGCGACATCCGCCCTCCCGCCCGTCGCCTCACGACGTTACAGCAGATTCCCTTCGGCAGCCTCCTTCGGCTTTTCGAGGATTTCTCCCGTCTCCTTGTCCACGGCTGGCTCGTCCTGCGGCGCCTCGACCGTCTCTGCCTCGGCATCGTAGGTGTTCTCATCCGGCGCGTCGAGGATGTCACCCGTGTCCTTCGTGAAGCTCTTCACCGTACCGTCCGCCGAGACGCCGCGCACGAACTCGGTCTTGAGCGGCGCGTATTTGAGTGCCTGCTTCAGCACCGTCTTCTTCGCCATCGCGTCAAAGTTCTTCGTCCAAGGCGAGTAGTTCGAGCTGTAGGACTGCGAGTAGGCTTTCGCGTGCTTCTGGATGTCCTCGACGCTCATGACCTCGAAGCCGTAGCCGCCAGCCTTCGTATGCCAGATGGCGTAGTACATCGTCACCCTGCCGCGGTCTTTCAGCGCAGGGACGTGGCGGAGCTTCGGCGTCAGGCCGAGCTCGTATTCGAATTCGTCGTTTTCGTGCACCTCGTGCGCCGTGACGTCCGTGATTTCGCCGGAGCGATACGCGAGGTCGATGAGCCCTTTGTAGCCGAGCTGGAACTGACACTCGAGCCGTCCGTGATTGCGGTACGGGATGAGGTACGCCTGTCCGAGCGGCGTGTTCGGCTCGACGCCGAGCTGCGCGGCCTGCATCATCGCGCCCATGAAGCTCTGCGGCGTGCA
>ONJV01000323.1:0-1673 GCA_900318215.1 uncultured Veillonellaceae bacterium | reverse complement strand
AGCGCCGTCAGCACCATGCGTGCGAAGCGCTCGCCCGTGAGCACAGACGGAAGGGCTTTCTGAATCTGCGGCATCATGCTCTGCACGAGCGCCTGCATGGATTTCCTTGCGCCTCCCTGTGCCTGCATCTGGTTCTGCCTTGCGGCGACAATGCCGCCTTTCGTGGTTGCCATGGTGAAAATCTCCTTTCAAAACTCAGCAGAAGCGGAAAATCCGGCAGGGCTTTCCCTCCCGCTTGTACTGCTCGTAAATGTCCGGCCGCTCGGCGCGCAGGCGCTTCGTGTCGATGGTCGTGTTGCCCTTGCGCGTCTTCCATGTGATGCGGCCGCCGGTGTGCTCGTCATCGCCATAGATGGCGACTTCATGGTCGCCCATGAGCGCCTTGATGCGGTTCTCGCCTGCGCGGATTTCCTCTTCGGCTTGCCGCTTCGCCTCCTCGAAACGATGGATGCTCTCGATTTCCGTAGCGATGTCCTCAGGGAGCCGGACAGCCTCGACATTTCCGCCGTGGAAGCGCTCGCGGAGTGCATCGGAGCACGACATTGAGCCGTCCACCTCAGGAGGGATGCCGCAGGTCACGTTCTTCGCCCAGAAGACGTGCTCCGCGGCGAACAGTGCCTCGATGTCGTCCTCGTTGCGCTCGATGCATTTCCACACATAGTGCTGGCCTCCGATCAGCGCGGCGATATACCAACGAGGCAGGCCAGTCACCATCATGTAGTGCTGGCACTGCACATAGTAGCTGTCAGGGACGTTGTCTCCCTCCCAGTCCTTGTACTTGAACGCCGACGTCGTCTTGCATTCGAGCCCCGCGTCCTCTCCGACGACGAGGCGGTCCACGTTCGCGAGCAGGAACGGATACGCGGCGCTTTCCAACATGCCGTGCCGCTGCACTTTCTTGCCCGTGCGCTTCGTGAACTCACGCGCCACCATGTCCTCGAGCTGCGTCCCCCAGTAGACGGCCTCCTTCTCGGAAATGTCCTCTGGCTCGACCTGCCCCGTCTTTTCGAGCCACAACTGGTACGGGCTCTTCCAAGGATTCACGCCGACGATGATGCCCGCATCCGAACCGCCGAGCCCCTTGTTTCGGAGCTTCAGCCATGCCGCTCGGTCCTCCATCTCGGACGCCTTCATGATGAGGTTGCAGCCCTCAATCTTCGCCATCAGTCTTCACCTCGCTCGACGAGCTTCTCCTGCGTGCTGCTGACGCGGATGTTCGTCAGGTAATGCGGAGAACGGTTCTCGAGAAGCGCGGCCTCCTGCCGCACCTCGTCGCGGTCCGCGCCAGTGATTGTGAACGTCACCTGCCGCATGTAGAGCTTCGTGTCAGCGTCCTTCATACTGCCGTGCCTCCCTCGCGCTGTGGAACGTGCCGAGGCAGTCCACTTCCTCCCCTTCGACCTCTGCGACGCTGGGGTCGAAATCCATCCTCGCCTGCATCTTCGCTTCCTCGCAGGCATCGTCCTCGTCCTCCGCCGGAACGGTATACGAGTAAGGGAAAACCAGCTTTCCCTCGACGCGGAAATATCTATCCATTTGTCAAAACCTCCTGAATCTGTTAGAATGAAACTGCAACAAATTTCCTTTCGAATGGCGTCCGTGCTTCCAACGCGGGCGTCATTTTTTACGTCTGTAATAGTTCCGGCTGAAATGCATGCGGCACTTCAAGCACT